>JAKBAP010000017.1 GCA_021808995.1 Planctomycetota bacterium
CGGAAGGAATACGGTGTATTCGCGGGGCGAAGCCTTGCACCGCGGGGTTGGTGTCTTATAATTGTTAAATCGCCACGCCACGCCAGGGCTGTGGTGGGTCTTTCGATCACGAGGGGATGCCATGCTCACGATCGCCGGGCAAAAGGATTTGGGATATTGCGACGGAATCAGCCGGCGCGATTTTCTCAAGGTCGGCGGGCTCGCGCTAGGTGGGCTATCCTTTCCCGAGCTGCTCAGGGCGGAGGCACAGTCTGGCGTCACCCGGTCGACCAAGTCGGTGATCATGATCTTCCTGGCCGGCGGGCCGCCGCATCTCGACATGTTTGATATGAAGCCCGACGCGCCGAGCGGGATTCGCGGCGAATATAAGCCCATCCCCACCAACGTGCCCGGGCTTGATATCTGCGAGCATATGCCCCGGCTCGCCCAGATGATGGACAAATTTACCGTCATTCGCTCACTGGTGGGAGCCCACGGCGACCACTCGGCGGGCCAGTGTCTGACGGGCTACAAGGACCAGGTCAGCAAGGTCCAGGGGGGCAGGCCGGCGCTCGGGTCGGTGGTCTCGCGGCTTCAGGGTGCATCCAGGCCGGATATCCCGCCATTTGTTGGGCTCTCACCCCGAACAGGCGAGGTGCGGTGGGGTAATCCTGGTGATCCAGGGTATTTGGGGCTGGCGCATGCTCCGTTCACGCCGTTTCGGTCCGAGAGTCAGGGGAAGCGGTTCAATAACCAGGGCATTGGTGATGCCGGGTTAAACCTGGACAACACCGTGCTGACTCCTTCGCGGCTAGCGGGTCGGCGGTCGCTTCTGGCGCGGTTTGACGCGCTGCGGCGTGACATCGACCGCGAACTGCCGTCGACTGGCATGGACGGGTTCACGCAGCGTGCGTTTGACGTTCTTTCGTCGCGACGTGTCTTTGACGCGCTCGACGTTGAGAAAGAGGACCCACGCCTGCGTGCGCGGTATGGCATTGGGGACATGAAAAACGAAGCTGACGGACCGCCGTGTTGCATGGACCATTTCCTGATGGCGCGGCGGCTGGTCGAGGCGGGTGTGCGGGTGGTGACGATCTCGTTTGGCCGCTGGGACACCCACGGGCAAAACTTCAAGTCGTGCCGCGAGCGAATCCCCAAGCTCGACATGGCCCTTTCGTCGTTGGTGCAGGACTTGCATCAGCGAGGGCTCGCGAACGACGTCTCGGTCGTGGTTTGGGGCGAGTTTGGGCGTACGCCGAAGATCAATGCCCAGGCGGGTCGCGACCACTGGCCGCCGGTGAATTTCGCGCTCCTGGCCGGGGGCGGGATGCGAACGGGCCAGGTGATCGGCTCGACCGACAAGCAGGCAGGCTATGCCAAGGACCGGCCCGTGACCTTCCAGAATGTCTTCGCGACCCTGTATCAGAATCTCGGCATCGATCCCGCGGCGGCCGTCGCCGATAAGAGCGGCCGGCCGATGTATCTGCTCGAGGACCAGCAACCCATCCGCGAGGTTGTCTGACCCCGGCGTGTGCGTGGAAGAACCGGGGTTTTATCATGGGCTCGCTCCACTATGATAAGCAGGTCACCAAGGTTCAGCCGCTCTTGAGACTGTTCGCGCTTTCTGGTTGGCTGATCTGCATCTTGGCCGCGGCTCCCTGTGTTGCCGGCACCGACGCCGACCGGTTCCTCGAAACCGCGAGGAAACTGATCCAGGGCATCAATAACGATGACTCGTCGGCCATTCAGGCTCTCTTCGACGCTCGGATGCGGGCGTTTTTGCCGCCCGACAAGGCGACGCCGTTTTTCCGTGGTCTCGTGTCGGCCGCCGGCAAGTTGAAAGACGCGGGCGTGCCGCGGGTCACCGGCCCGACCGCCATTGTGCGAGTGACCGCCGAGCGGGGAGCGTGGGATTTCAAGATCACCCTCGACGCGTCCGACAAGATTTCCGGTCTCACCGTGACCCCGCCCGGTTCTGGTTCGGCGGCCGTCCAGCGCGGCCGGGTCCCGATGCGGCTTCCGTTTGAGGGCGAGTGGTATGTCGTTTGGGGCGGGGACAACGAAAAGGTCAATTACCACGTTGCCGCGCCCGGCCAGCGCCGCGCCGCCGATCTTATTATCAAGGACGCCTCCGATCTCTCTCACAAGGCGACCGGTCGTCGAAACGAGGATTACTTTGCCTATGGAAAGGAGATTCTGGCCGCGGCCCCAGGCACCGTCGTCACCGCCATCGACGGCGTCCCTGACAACACGCCAGGCTCGCTAAACCCCTTATGCGCCGTCGGAAACTGCCTGATCATTGATCAGGGCTCGAACGAGTACGCCGTCTACGCGCATCTCAAGCCCGGCTCCTTGCGTGTCCACCGTGGCGACATTGTCCGCGCGGGCCAGGTGCTCGCTCTCTGCGGCAACAGCGGCAATTCCAGCGAGCCCCACCTTCATTTTCATTTGCAGGATAGCGCCATCCTTCAGGACGGTGCCGGCATGACTCCGTATTTCACCAATGTCAGGTTCCGCCGCCGCGATGCCACCCGATCCGATGCGGAATATACGTTCCTGCAAGGCGATCGCATTCAGCCCGCGAGCAAAAAGTGACGTTTTCCTGACCGGCCACGTTCTCAATGCTCCGCTGGCGGACTCCCGAGAAGCCCGAGAATGCCTGGGACCATGGCGGTTCCGGTCGTGCCCAGTTGATGGATCACGATCGAGGCGGCGGCCATGGCGGCGGCCATGGACTGGCGGAGCTCGCAGCCCGAGGCAAGAGCGGCGGTGAGGTTGGCGGTGACGGCGTCGCCCGCCCCGACCACGTCGATGGTGCCTCGAACTGGCAACGCGGCCACATGCTCGGGAGGCCGGCCAGGGACCGCCCCCACGATCCCATTCTCCGCGAGCGTGACGAAAACCGGCTGGTTGTTTCGCCGGGACATCGAACTCGCCAGGCTCATGACAGCCTCGATATCCAGCGGAGTGGCGACGTTGTTCATTCGCCCAAGCTCGATCGCGTTCATCTTGAAGGCGAGCGCTGGGTAGTCGTGAAGCCCACGGCGGCTATCGGCCACGATCAGGGTCTTGCAACCCACCTTGAGGCCCGAGTGGGCCGCCTCGCGAACCACTCGCGTGACGACCCCCGTCTCGGGCAGGTCAACCTGATCCATCAGGATCATCGCGTCAACCTGGCCGACCAGCTTCTCGACCCGCGCGGCCAGATCATGCTGAACTCCCTCGGGAGTGGGGGTCCAGTTCTTACCATCGAACCGATTGAGCTCGCGGGGGGGATTGCCAGGCTCGATCACCAGAGGCTTGCAATAGACCGGCGTGCGTCGCCGAGGCGCGGTGAGAAAGTCCGTGAGCTCGACGCCGGGCATGGCCTTCAGCGCGCGCTCGAGCTCGTATCCCTCGCCGTCGTCGCCGCGGAAGCCGACGACGTGGATCGTGCCCACCCCAAGCGCGACCAGGTTGTTCAGGATAGTGCCGGCCGCGCCCGGCTGGGCGCGGACATCGACCACGTTGTGGACGGTGAGCCCCGTCTCGATCGATGACTCCGCGCGCTGGGGATCGATTAAAAGGTAACGGTCGAGGAAATAGTCCCCCACGACGGCGATTCGCAGCCGTGGATAACGTTTCGATCGGGACTCAAACGAATCGAGGTTCATGAGCCTTCGAACCGTTTCCAGAGGTGGTGGATAAAGGCCAGGTTATCGCACTGGTG
The DNA here is from genome assembly GCA_021808995.1 of Planctomycetota bacterium. Lineage (GTDB taxonomy): Bacteria > Planctomycetota > Planctomycetia > Isosphaerales > Isosphaeraceae > JAKBAP01. Next base: position 3,689 of record JAKBAP010000017.1, read on the forward strand.
ATAATTGAGCTCGCCCCCCATGCGAGCATAGCTTTTGCAAAAGCGTAGATAATACGCTGGGTTGGTCTTGGCTGGTTCGCCGTGGGTCCAGTCCCAGCCGCCGGAGTCCTGCAGGTCGACGACGTGAAAGGAATGGTCGCCGACGACGGGCCGGCCCTGGGCGAGTCGGATATTGTTGACGCACGCGAGGGCCTTTTCAAAGACCTGGGGCCCCATGATGGCGGAGCCGACCGAGAGTACCACCCCGCCGTCGAGCCCCTCGAGTGCCCCCGCGAAGAGCCTGAAATCGAGGTCGGCCGCTCGTCCGATGACCGATCCGCTGAAGATCGGGTGGTTGGTGATGATGTCATAGCCGATCCCAGGATGAACCGTCGCCGGCACCGAGTGTCGGAACGCCTGGGCCAGGATCGATGCATGCTTGAAAGGGTGTTCGACCGCGTGGTTCCCACTGTTCCACTGTTGTTGGCGGATCGCGAGGAGCAGGTCCGCGCGGGCTGGGGTGAGGGGGTCGGTGGGGTTGGCGGCGATGGTGGCGATGAGATCGGCGGGCTCGGGGAGGTTCGCGCCATCGTGGAGGATATAGCGGCCCAGGGACTGTCCGTAGCCGAGATTCTCGAGAGCGCCGACCATGAGGGCTCGGTGGATGTTGAGCGAGGTTTCGCGCCAGAGGCCGAATGTGCCATTGGCGACGTTTTCCCGGACGCTTTCGGTGGACGCGCCGAGCCAGGAGTATTCCCAGTCGTGGATGGTGCTCGCGCCGTTGGTCGCGATATGGGTAATGAGGCCGCGGGCCATCATCCGTTCCAGGATCAGGGCCGCGCCGTTGCGGAGCAAGTGCGCGCCATGGATCAGGACCACGGCCGCGCCCCGGGCGCGGGCTTGCTCGACCTGGCTGGCGCATCGGGTGATGGCGGTCTGGGTGAGCCTATCGAGGTCTGGAGGCTTGGAATCAGGGTCGACCAGGACGTCGTGGACGCGGGTGAGGCTCTTGCGCCGCGAGAGCGGAAAGAGCGTGAGCCTCCGGAAATCGAGGGGCGTGGTCATGACTGTCCGGCCCCGTCGAGCAGATGATCGATCAGCGAAATCGCGTCGCGATAATCCGGGATGACGGCGTCGGCCCCGACGCCGAGCAGCCGGGCTCGCTTCCATTCGTCGACGCGGCCGGAGCCGTTATTGGCCTCGTCGCTGGCGACGGCGACGGCGAAACCGCCGGCCTGCTTGGTGTTTTCGATCTCGACGTAGCCGTCGCCAAACGCGATCAGGCTGTCGCCTGGGATCTTATTCTCGGCGAGGATGCGCTCGATGATCATTTGCTTGGAAAATCGCTTGTAATCATCGAGCGCCCCGTGGATTCGGCCGTGGAAGTAGCGGGCGACATCGAGCAGGGTGGCTTCGCGCTTGACGGCGGTCTCGTCGGTTCCGCTGGCGAGGTGCAGGACGAGCCCTCGTTTCGTCAGATGATCCAGGAATTCGCGAGTTCCGTGGACCAGGTATTCGTCGCGGGCGGTTTCGCCGGCGGCCAGGCGATCGATCCGGGCGGCGATGTGCCGGTCGAGCCGGCGGAGGTATTCGTGCTTATACCAGAGCGGCTCCTGGGGTTCGCCGCCACGGTCGCGGACGCGCTCGGCGAGCTGCATCATCTGGTAGATAGTCTGCTTGCCGTTCAATCGCATGATATCGTCGATCACGAGCCGCTTCATGTCGTCGGGTGATTCGCCGGCAAGCGGCGGCAGGGCCTCGACAAACATGGGCGTCATGACCTCGGGCCAGCCCTGCCGGATCAGCGACAAGGTGCCGTCGAAATCGAATAACACATGGCGAATCTCGGGCCGACGCACGAGCGGTCGGGGACATTCCACGCTCGCCCAAGGTCTTACGTTTCCCGTCGTGCTGGATTGGTCGTTCATGTCGCTCTCGTTGGCGGGGTCGGCTTGGTCGCTCCGTCGCTCGCGGAGTCGCCGGGCGGCCCGTTCGCTCCCTGAGCCAGCCTGGACCGGGGCCGAGCCCCTGGTTGATTCACACGCATCGCTCCGTGATACCCGGTCCCGGCGTCGCGATCAATGCGAGCGGGGGGCGTCAGTCGGAAAAAGCGGGGGTCGGGAGCGGACTGGCACCGTCGGGGGCGGTTTCGGCGACCGTCGCGGGAGCGGGCCCCACGCGACCGACAAGCCAGAGCGAGACCAGGGTTGAGGCAAGCGAGAGCAGCCCGACCTTGCCATAGTTATGGAGCGGGCCGTCGACCAGGGGTTTGGAAAGGATGACGCTCCCCAGATAGGCCCCCAATCCCGCGGAAAGGTGCTGGACGGCGGAATTGGCGCTCATGAACCCCCCGCGCCGTTTCGCGGCGACACTGCTGGTCACGAGCGCCAGGGCCGCGACCATGCGACCGGCGTTGGAAAGCATGAACGAGCCCGCCAGAACCACGGCGACCGCGACCGGGACCGGCCGCAGATTCGTCACCAGGAGCATGCACACGATTGAAAAAACCGCCACGATCCGGTAGATCCGGGGCTTGCCATGGCGATCGGCCATCCGGCCGATCAAGGGGGAACCGATCAGCGTGAGCAGGCCACCGGTGACGAAGACCAGGGGGAGCTTGGCTTCCGGAACGCCGACGTTGGAAACCAGCGAGACGCTGATGTAGGGAATCACGGCGAACCCCCCGAGCATGATCGATGCCGTCAGGGCAAAAGCCCGCAGATGATCGGCCCTGGAGAGTGTCTCGACTATCTGGGCGAGCGGCGAAATGGGGGTCGAGCGGCTCAGGTGGTCGCGCAAGGGGGGAAGATACCAGGTCGCCAGCCCCAGAATGGGCAGGCTGAGGGCCGCGAGCACCAGGAATGGGGCGTTCCAGCCCAGCTTCGTCCCCAGGTAGAGCCCCGACGGCACGCCAATCACGGAAGCGACCGCGAAGGCCGACATCAAGACCCCCGTGGCTCGTCCACGACGCTCCTCCGGGAAGACGTCCCCAATGATCGCCAGCGCCATCCCCCCTAGAATCCCACCAAACGCCCCCGTCGCCATCCGCGCGACCAGCAGTTGGTAGTAATTTCCAGCGAGCCCACAAATCAGCGTGCCGAGCAGGAACCCGCCGTATAATGTCAGGAACGCCCGCTTGCGGCCAAAGCGATCGAGTAATGACGACCCCAAAAGCCCCGCCAGACCCGCGCTGATGGTGTAGGACGAGACAATCAGGCCGAATTGCTCGGTGCTGATCGTGAGGACCCGCATGAGCTGCGGCCCGAGCGGCATCACGACCATGAAATCAACGATGTTGGTGAATTGGGCCGACGCCAGCACGAGCAGCAAAATCGCCTCGACACGCGCCGGCGACGTGCGAGCGTCGCCGGGAATCTGGGTGGTTTCGCTCATGACCTGGAAAACCTCGCATGATTTTAGGGAATCAGGCCCATTGGTACGAATTTTGCCCTGCGATTCTGATCTCGTTATTGAGGTATTCTAGAGCCGTGGCAAGAGAGCCCCGGGGAACGGACGGCGAAGCGGAGCCCGACGGCGGGTCAAGGGCGAACGAGTGGCGGCCTGACGTTCGCGGGGCATTGTGTGTGATATAGTTCGGATGTTCTAGGGGGGGAGCCTCATGTCCCCTCGCGGTAAGACCGGCGCGAGCGGCCCTGGCCTACAGGCATGGGGTTCGCGGATGATCGTGCCCGCTCTGGTAGGGAATGACTCCATCGAATGGCAACGAAGGAGCGGCGCCTCGAGGACCCCGTACTCGTGGTTTGATCGTGGTCTGCCTGGGCAGGAGTGGTTGGCGACACGCCCGGTGAGTCGCCCGCGCTTGATGGGTTCAGGAATGCCGGCGGTTGAATGAGAGGACGGCGGGCTCTCGAGCAACGACGCTCTCGAGCGCGAGGATGCTCATCAATGCGCCCGCTTTTTTCGAGCTTGCTGGCATGGCAAGTCTTACTCTCGCCCGCCGTGTTGGCCTGGAGCGACACCCCCTCCACGGCGACCAAGGCCGAGAACCAGGTCGAGGCCCAGCGCGCCCTCGACAAGGGGCTCGACCTCGAGCGAGCCCGGAACTGGTCCGGGGCGATGGAGGTCTATCGGTCGGCCCTCGATCGCTGGCCGGGGCGGATCGAGATCAGCCGCCGGCTCCGGCTCTGCGAAATCCACTACAAGCTCCATCGACGCTACTCCGACCAGAGCTTTCGCAACGTCCTTTTGCGATTGCCCCGCGAGCAAGCGCTCGATCTCTATGACGAAGTCCTCGAGCGCATCCAGATGAGCTACGTCGACGCCGTCCCCTTCGAACCCCTGACCCGACACGGACTCGACAACCTCGAGGTCGCGCTCCGCGATCCGGTGTTCGTGAAGGCCAACGCCGACCAGGCCACGGCCGAGCAAGTGCTCGGGCTGCGGGAATCGCTCAGGAAAATGCGATCGGAGGCCCGCGCTCCCGATCGCGCGTCCGCCCTTCAGACCGCGATCGCAAGCGCCCAGCTCGCCCAGGAAATCGGCGTGGACGCGACTCCGGTCTATCTCGAATTCATCTACGGCGCCTGCGACGCCCTCGACGACTTCACGAGTTACCTGACCCCGGATAAGCTCGAGGACCTGTACGCGATGATCGACGGTAACTTCGTCGGCCTGGGCGTCGAGCTCAAGATCGACGCCAAGGGCCTGCGCCTGGTGGGCGTGATTCGCGGAGGACCAGCCTGGGACGCGGGGATCAAGGTCGGCGAATGGATCGTCCAGATCGATGGCCGATCGATGAAGGGGCTAGGTCTCGACGAGGCGGCCAATCGGCTCTCCGGGTCCGAGGGTTCGCTGGTCGACGTGGGAATCGATAAGGGAGACGGCAAGGTCCGCTCGCTCAAGCTGATCCGCCGCCACGTCGACGTCGAGAGCGTCGTCGGGGCCAAGATCGTCGACGTCGAGAGCGGGATCGGTTACTTGCAGCTCAGCGGTTTTCAAAAGACCTCGACCGACGAGCTCGATCGCGCGATCGAAGCCCTCGCGAACCAGGGGATGAAGACGCTCGTCCTGGATCTGCGCGGAAACCCCGGCGGCCTCTTGAACGTGGCCGTCGAGATCGCCGATCGGTTTCTCGACGCCGGTCTGATCGTCTCGACCCGCGGCCGCGCGACCGGCCAGAGCCAGGCCTATTCCGCCAGCGGCCGACCGCGATGGCGGTTCCCGCTGTACGTGCTCGTCGACCATGACAGCGCGAGCGCCAGCGAGATCCTGGCGGGTGCCCTTCAGGACCACCACCGGGGGGTCGTCCTGGGCTCGCGAACCTATGGCAAGGGATCGGTGCAGAGCATCTTCTCGCTGCGATCGGCCCCGGCCGGGCTCAAGCTCACGACGGCGAAGTTCTACTCGCCGCTCGACCGGCCCTATAGCGAACAGGGAGTCACCCCCGACATCCCGATCCAGGCAAGGACAGTCGCCAAGCCCGCCGCGGGCGCTCTCCCCGCCGAGATCGGTCCAGGCCTGGGCGACCCCCAGCTTGACAGCATCCTGGCGGCCGCGATTCGCACGGCCAAGGAACGTCAATCGGCCCAGCGCTAATCGGCGGATCTCCGTCGAGTGTCGTGTCGGAGCCTCGGATCATGGTAAGCTCGACAACCATGCGATGAGTCCGAATCCCCGGAAGGGACTCTTGATGGCCCTTGAAGGCTCGTTCGCTTAAGGGCCGCCCCGTCGCGAATGGGCCGGAGCGATTGACATTGGACCGAGCCATCTCCGAGACAACCAAGGGACCCAAGACGCGGCTCGAGCCCTGGACCTCCTGGACCGTCGTCACCGATTCGCCCCTAAGAGGGCTCTGTTTCTCGCGTGAGGCCGGCGTGATCCTGGCCTGGGACGAGGGAAACCAGCTCTACCTTTTGAACTCCCGGGGCGAGTCGCAATCGTTTTCCCGCTCGCCCAACCGGATCACCGCCGGCGCGATCAGCGACGACGGGAGCCTGATCGCGCTCTTGGTGGAAGCCACCGGGGCCGAGCTAGTGCTGCTCACCGCCGATTTCGAGATCCGCCTGGAACGGCCCGCCCCCAGTGAGTCGTCATTCCTGACCATCGACCCCCACGGGCGTTATCTCGCGATCGGCGGCCGACAGCGATTGCTGCACCTCATCACCCGCAATGGCCGCCCCGCGGGCCGGCTCGAGGTCATGGAGCCCCTGTCCCACCTCTGCTTCATCGCCGATCGGCCCCTCCTGATCGGCGCGGCCGCCTATGGCATGGTCGTCGGCGTCGCTCTCGAAGCGGGCCGAAACGCCGACCGGCTCGACCCCGAGATCCTCTGGCAGGATCGACTCACCTCCAACGTCGGTCGGCTCTCGGCCAGCGGCGATGGCTCGATCATCCTGGCGAGTTGCTACACCCTCGGCATTCAGCGATTCGATCTCCGCGGGCGCAACGAGGGCTCGTATCACCTGGGGGGGACGGTCTCACAGGCGGTCACCGATTTCCCCGGCCGCACCATGGCCGCCACCACCCTTGAGGGAGACCTCGCCGTGCTCAGCCCGTCGGGCCACGTGCGATGGCGAACCACCCTCGATCGACCGGCGTCGGTCCTCGAGATCGATCCCCTGGGGCGCTACCTGATCCACGGCCGGTCCACCGGCGAAATCAGCCGGCTCGACCTCTTCGGCGGCGCATCGGACCATCCCGAGCCCCGCGTCGTCAAGCCCGCCGCCCACAACGCCCAGGGCTCACGGGCGGTCTCCGGAACCGTCCGCAAGCCCGATTGGTCGATCCCGCTCTTCGAACGCATGGACCAGGCCGAGACCGCCGTGCTCGCCGTGCTCGACCTGGTCCCCACGGTCGCCGTCTTCAGCAGCCCCGGCCGCCTGAGCCTCTACGACGCCGCGGGCGAAGCGCGCGCGACAGGGCTCGAAGTCAGCGGCGTCGGACGCATCCTCCGCGTGGCCGAAGGCTGGCTCGCCGCCGCGTCCGACCGCCGAATCATGCTCTACGACGTGGTCGCGGGCGCACACGATCGGCTCGACGTCAGCCTGGTCGAGCTCACCCACCTGGAAATCCGCCCCGACGATTACGGCGTGGCCCTCGTCCAGGAGCGCGACCGCATCGGGCGACTCAGCCGGGCGGGAAAATGGATCTGGAAACACGAGCTCAGGGATCCCATCGAGGACATCGCGATCAACCGCGCGGGCTATACCGCCGCCACCACCAACGGAGGCGAATTCCTCGTCTTCGACCCCGAGGGAAAACCCCACGTCGGGTTCCGGTTCGACCCCTCCGATCCCCCGCTCGTGATCGAGGCGGCCGCGACCAAGCGCGGAACGTCGGCCTGGATCAGCCTGGCGAGGCGCGCCCAGCAACTCCGCGGCCACGACCGCCTGGGCCAGGTCGTCTGGGAACAACCGCTCCCCTGGGAGGGCTGGGCGCTCGAACGCCTGGGCTCGCTGGCCCTCGCGACCTCCGCCGACGGACGCCTGGTCTCCTGCGACCCGACGGGCCAGATTCGCGATCAATCAACCACCCCTGGCGATCCCGGCGACGTCTTCTATCTCGACGAGACCGGGACCCCAGCGCGGCTTTCCCGCAAGGGGGTTCACCTGATCTCCGCGACGCTCGACGGCGCTGTCAACTGGCGATCCGTCGCCGAGGAACCCATCGGCCCCATCGCCGCCGGCGAGTCCGGAATCGCCGTCGTCCTGGGAAAATCCCTCGCCTGGTTCGCCAACGGCGACTCACTCGCCCAGCGATCCTGATGCCGAGGTCCCCCACCAGGATCGAATGACCCCCCATCAAAACCTCAAGATGTCCTTGTTTCTAGGAAAACAAGCCTTATCTTTCGTCTTTTACGCTAAACTATTAGTTGACGAACCTGCTCAAGCCCAATCCTAGGCTGGCGGAATCTCTTGTCCATGATGGTGGTCTTGGATAAAATTGAGTCGCTGTTGGCGCGACACCAAGGAGTGTCGCTCTCACCAACGGCGGCTCCTGTGGACTGGACTGGTGATCGGCGGACGTGACCACGCTCGGCACGCGGCTGTGTCACGCGAGGCTAGCTCGAGGACCCGGGCGTGCCGACAAGGGAATGGGACCGCATCTCGCCTTGGAGGTCTCGATGCTGGACTTCGGTTTGATTGAGCCCCTCACCGCCGCATCGGGCGAATCCAAGATGAGTCTGCACGCCTGTGGCGAGGAAGAAGCCCATCGCCATAAGTGGATCGAGAGCGAAAAGGCCGGCCGCGACCTGGGCGAGGTTGCGATTCGCGGCTGGATCGGCGAGCACTGGCGTGGATTCCTGCGACATCGCTGGCTCGAGCACCTTCAGGGCAAGACCTTCTGGATCGAGCTCGACCAGGGCGATTTCGGCTTGCTTCGCACCGCGTTTCGCGATTCCGAGTTGATCGACCCGATCCTGGACCACCTCAAGATGGGTCGCGAAAACCTCGACGTGATCCTCTGGGCGCTGCGAAATCGGCATCCCATGCACGAAGTTCGCGAGATTCTCGAGGCCCTCGACGTCAACAGTCGACGCATCGAGTGCCGCTTTGACCCCCAGGGTGCCAAGCGGACCGCCTGAACGCCCCTGGCCGTGTTGCTCGGGGTCAAGGCCGCTCACCGCGAGTCGCTCACTTCCCCGGCGGCTCGCTCGACGAGCGCGACCAAGGTCCGAACAAAGCAACCGGTCGCGCCGGCGTCGCGCGTGGGCGAGTCCGAGTCGGCCCAACTCGGGCCGGCGATGTCGAGATGGACCCAGGGGGTGACCCCGACGAACTGCTGCAAGAATTTCGCCGCCGTGATCGCCCCTGCCCACTTGCCCCCGACGTTTTTCATGTCGGCGACGTGGCTCTTGAGCTGCTCCTTGTAATCATCGTCCAGCGGCATCGGCCAGACCCGCTCTCCCGTGAGCCGGCTGGCCGCGGCGACCTGGTCGCGAAAGCCGTCGTCGTTGCTGAAGAGCCCCGCGACCTTGGGACCCAATGCGACCATGCAAGCGCCGGTGAGCGTGGCCAGGTCGAGGATCTTGGCGGGCTTATGTTCGGCGGCGTAGGCGAGGGCGTCGGCCAGGATCAGGCGGCCCTCGGCGTCGGTGTTGAGGACCTCGACGGTCTTGCCGCCGCGGTGGGTGAGGACATCGCCCATCCGCATGGCCTTGCCACCGGTCATGTTTTCGGTGATCGGGAGATAGCCCGTGATCTGGATGGGCAGCTTGAGCCTGGCGATGGCCGCCATGGCCGCCGCGACGACGGCCGCGCCGGTCATGTCGCACTTCATGTCTTCCATCGACGCGGCGGGCTTCAGACAGAGCCCTCCCGAGTCAAACGTGACCCCCTTGCCCACCAGGGCCAGCGTCGGTCCATTGGTATGCGGGCGGTAGTCGAGCACGACGAATCGCGGCGGTTCGTCGGAGCCCGCCGCGACCCCCAACAGCCCCCCGAATTGTTCCTCGCGAATCCGCGCTTCATCCCAGATCTCGGCCGTCATGCCGGCGGCGATGGCCTCGGTCTGGAAGGCCTCGGCGAGGACTTTCGGCGTCTTGTCGCCCGGCGGCAGGTTGGCCATGTCGCGCGCGAAATTGACGGCCTGGCCCACGATCCGACCTCGCCCGCACGCGCTCGTCCATTCGCGCTCGAACGCCGCTTCGGGATCCGCGCCGATCACGACCGCCAGCGATCCGAATGGATGCCGGCTGGACTCGGACTTACGTAGCCCTGGCCCATGCGCGCCGACGACCAGCCCCTCGATGAGCGCGCTTGCCGCCAGGGTTGGAAACGGGATCGCTGGGGGAACGACCGCCACGCTTTCTCGCGGCTTGCCCGACAGTCTCTTTGAGGCCGAAAAACCGGCGGTAAACGCAGCCTGGGCATCGAGTTTCTCGCGCCTGCCCAGGCCAACCAGGAGCACCGATCGCGCCTTGACCCCGGCGACCTCGTGCAAGGTCGTGAGCTCGCCGACGGCACCCGTGATCTCCTTATCGTCCGCCAATCGCTTGAGCAACGGATCGACGGCCGCGATCCCGAGCGGCTCGGTTCCGCCCCCCTCTTGCTCAAGGATCCCGATCACGAGCCACTGAGCCTGAACGTCCCCGACCGCTTGCCGTACCAGAGCTGGATTCATCGCGTTTCCTCGCCGGCTTTATCCCCGGGCGCGTCGCCGCCGCGGCCACGCGCGCACAATCCGCCTTTCAGGCATTGTGCGGCAACCTGCCTGAAAAGTCGACGTGTGTTGCGATGGGCCAGAAGCAGCGGGGCTCATTCAGGCTTTCGCGTGTCCAGCCCGGCTGTCGGGCCAGCGCTTCGCGAGCCTTGGCGTGGAGCCGGCGAGCCCTGTGAGAGCCGTCGGAGGCGTCTTCCTGGAGCACCCATCACCAGGCGAGCGAGACCTTTCCTCGTAGCGCAATCAGGCCAGCGCTCGTACCAAGGCAGCGACCGCTAGAAATTCTTGATCAACTGAAAGATGGTCTGCGTCTGGAACGGCACGGGTCCGACCAGGGGTACCTCGAGACCGCCGAGAAAATACCAATCGTTACCGATCCCAAAACGAAAACCGGGTGCCAGGGTGAAATAATCGGCGTGTCCGACACCGCTGATCTGACTGTGAAGGTTCGCGGCCAGGGAAATCACGAGGTTGGGAAAGAGCCGGGCGTCCGCCGGGGTGAGGTGCCGGCCCACGGCGAACCGACCGTCAAAGGATGAGAAGGAACTTGGCGAGGCGTTGAATCCACTCCAGGGTGCCAGGTCCAGGAAGGCCGACTTGGCTCGTGTCTCGTTGGTCGGGACCGTGACCCCCGCGGCACCCCGGAAAACCCAGCGCCCAAACGGATTCGCCCAGAATTCCAGGTCCGGCGACAGGGTGGCCGCGCCGTTGCCGTTGGCGACACCGCCGATGGGAAGGCGGGCGTACAGATTCGTCGTGATCGTGTAATGCTTGTCCTCGGCCAGCAAGAATCGCGGGGCGATTGTCAAATCACCGACTCCAGTCGCGTAGCGACGTGGGTTCCTTGCCGTCAGGTTTGGCGAGGACTCCACGAACGGCAGGAACCAACCGATTTCGAATCTCCGACTGATTGGGGTGAACATGAAATAGCTACCATTGTAGGCGTCGGTGTTTCCTGGGAGCCCCCTCGCGTAACCAAATGAAATGACAAACAGTCGATAAAACGCCCCATCCGCGCTGTCGATCCAGGTCTGCCGGGGCGCGCCGGATTCGCCCATGTCGGGTACGGGCGCGTAGGCTTCGTTCCATCCCTCGCTGAAAAACGTGTCCAGTCCCAGGGGTCGCCAGCGATCCGGTCGGAGCGGACCGACCAGGGACGCGGCCATGACATCCCGGAAAAAGGATTCCAGGGATTGCCCGGGACCCTCCTCGCTCGGGTCAATGTCCGACGTTTCGACGGTCGTGGGGGCCGAGGTCGCGACCCCATCGTCGGGCGATCGCGACCACGCCGCCGTTGCCCAGGCCAGGGCCAGGACGAATGCCTGAACTCCCCTAGGAGATACGATCGTCCCCATGGCGCGAGCCCCAACCGAGCGGGGCCGAGACCCATCCCCGTGAGTGGCACCCAGAATTGAGAATCGCGACATCATGAACCACCAGCGAGCTTGGGGTCGTCGGAAGGGATTCATCGTTGTATTTGACCTTTTCCAGCGATTCCGGCAAGGTGAGAATCCTCTGATTCCCCGTGACCATGATTCCGGAAACCTGGCCGGAAATCGGCGGTCCATCAACGCGAACCACGAAGCCTTACGCGAGATTGCCGCGAGGAAGAGCGCATCATGCCGAGAGCTGTTCAAAACGTGTCTCGTGGGCTTTTGGCCATGCTTTTGGCCGGTATGATCGTCGACCTGGCGAGAGGAGTCGAGCAAACCTCCCAGGGGTTCGAGCCGACGACCGCCTATCGTGTTCACCACCTTGAGGGCTGGGAGGTCCTGGTCAACGGGCGATTCCTTGAATCAAACCCGCCGCGAGCCGAAAAGACGCTCGAATTGCTCCGGTTTCAGCTTTACCAGATCGTTCGGCGGCTGCGCCCCGAGGCCGTCGCGAATCTGCGGAAGGTCCGGATCTGGGTCGAGCTCGACGAGCCTCACCACCCCTGCATGGCGTATCATCCCGACGCGGGTTGGTTGCGAGCGCACGGCATGAACCCCGACAAGGCCCGATGCGTGGAAATCGCGAACGCGGAGAATTTCCTTGCATGGACGCTTGATCAACCCTGGATGGTCCTTCACGAGTTGGCGCACGCCTATCATCACCAGTGGCTCCCGGACGGCTTTGGCAATCCGGCGATCAAGGGTGCTTTCGAGCGTGCCAAGGGGGCCGGGCTTTACGACGCCGTCCTTCGCGTGGGTGGCGTCAAGGCCAAGGCATACGCCTTGACCAACCCCCAGGAGTTTTTCGCGGAGGCGTCCGAGGCTTATTTTGGAACCAACGACTTCTATCCCTTTGTTCGTCCCGAGCTGCGGATCCTCGACCCCGCGACCCACGACTTGCTCGAAAGGATCTGGGAGAATGGAACACGGGGCCAGGCGGCCGGACCGACTCCCACCAAGGCTCAAGTCTCGTACGGGCCCGACCTGCGACAGCGGCTTGATGTCTATGTTCCCGACAAGGGAGCGGGTCCGTTTCCCGCGCTGATTTGGTTTGGAAGGCTTTGGGAGCCTGGCCAGACGGTCCCGCCGACGGGGCGGTTGCTGCCGGCCGGGTGCGCGGCGGTCGGCGTCGAGACGCGGGTGATGAAGGACGCGATCGAGGCCAAGCTCCAACCTCCGATCTCTGTCTGCCTGCTCGATGCCCGCCGGGCGGTCCAGCTCGTGAGGCTGCACGCGCGGGAATGGAATCTCGACCCGGACCGGATCGCGCTCGGGGGGAGTTCCCAGGGGGCCCTGCCCGCCCTCTTCGTGGCCTGCGATGGCGAGCGCGCGAACCTCCAGTCGGCGGACCCTGTCGAGCGGGTCTCGACCCGGGTGAAATGCGTGGGCGCTCATCGGGCACAGCCCTCCATCGACCCCAGGCGAATGCGCGAATGGGTGCCAGGCGTGGAATGGGGAGCGCCCGCGCTGGGATGCGGATTCGCCGAGTCGATCAAGCGCCGGGATGTACTCGAGCCCGTGATCGCGAAATGGTCGCCAGACGCCCTGGTTTCCAAGGACGCGCCTCCGATCTATTTCGAGAATAACTGGGGCCTCGCCAAGCCCGATGGCGTGGGAGAGGCGGATTACCGGGTCCACTCGCCCGCCTGGAGCCTGGGATTCCAAAAGATCGCCCACGAACGCGGGGCCGTCTGTTACGTCAAGTATCCCGACCACCCCACGGAAACCTATGCCGATATCTGGGATTTTCTCGTGAGAGAGCTCAAATCGAGCACGCGATGAGGAACACGGCCTCGAACGAGGCGACCCCATGGCTGGCTTGAGGGCTAAAAATCAGTGAAATCCGTAATCACTTGCGTGATGGCCCGGACTGGCCTAGGATATGGCTTGGTTGGCGTGATCCGCGCGACGCGCCCCTCGATCGGGTCACGGATTACGTCGTTCGAGCCCAGGGGGCCAAGGTCGCGGGGGGAAAGCCTCCCAGGGAGACAGACCATGAGTCGCTTTTCTCGCCGGGAGTTTCTGGAGGATGTGGGCCGGGGCATGCTCGTGGCGAGCGTTGGCTCGGCCGTGGCCCAGGATCTGGGCCTGGCGACCTTGGCCCTGGCGGATGGGGCCGATGTCCGCTTGACGTTCGGGTCGATGGAGCCGCTGGTCGACCTCATGGGGGCGACGCCGGCGGATCGTCTGATGCCAATCATCATCGAGCGAATCAAGGGGGGGGCCGACCTCCGAGGTTTCGTCGCGGCGGCGGCGCTGGCGAACGCCCGAGCCTTTGGCGGTCAGGATTACGACGGCTACCATGCCCTGATGGCGCTTGCGCCGTCGTATCAGATGTCTCGGGAACTGCCCAACTCCCTGCGCGCGCTGCCGGTCTTGAAGGTCCTTTACCGCAACACGAATCACATTCAGGCGACCGGGGGCGGGCATGAGGCGCTCCATCCGGTCGAGACCGGAGCCCTTACGGCCGAGCCTGGGCCCGGGGCGCTGCGAGACGCGGTGCGGCGTCAAGACATGGACGGTGCCGAGCGGACCTTCGCGGAGCTGATCGAAAGGCGTTCGCTGGGCGAGGCGTACAACGACCTGCTCTCCATCGTTCAGGACAATGTCAACGTGCACCGGGTCGTCCTGGCGTGGCGCGCTTGGGCGATGCTCGACCTCACGGGCAAGGAGCACGCCCACACCTTGCTGCGACAGTCGGTTCGGTATTGCGTGGACGAGGAAAAGAGCATGAGCCAGAACAGCGCCGGGCGGGAGCTTCGGACCCTTCTGCCCCGGCTGCTTGATGACTATCGTTTGATGGGTCGGACCGTCGGCGATCGGCGGCCTGGTGATGCCTGGGTCGACCAATTGAGCAACCAGATTTACGCCGCCGACCGCTCAATCGCCGCCGATTCGGTCGCCGCGGCCCTGGCTGACGGGGTCGCCCCCGAGGACGTTGGCGAGGCGATTTCACTGGCGGCGAACCAGCTCGTCCTTCACGATCCCGGCCGGGCCAAGGCCGACACGCCCGCCAAGCCCAAGGGGAGCGTGCATGGGGCCTCGGTGGGGGTTCACGCGCAGGATGCCGCCAATGCCTGGCGGAACATCGCCCGAGTGGGCGACCGTAACCATGGGGTGGCCAGCCTGATCGTGGCGGCCTATCACACGGCCGGTCAGGCGGGGGGCTTGAACCCGCGGCCTTATCCGCTGGCCGAGCAGCGTGACAAGGTCCTCGACATCGCGCCCGACTCTCTGCTGGCCGAGGCCGAGGGGGCGATCAAGTCCAACGATCAGGCCCGCGCCTGTGCCTTGGTGCATCGCCTGGGCGAGCTTGGAGTCTCGGATCGGCCAGTCTTTGATATGTTGCTTCGTTATGCGATCAGCGAGGATGGCGCGCTCCACGCCGAGAAGTATTATCGAACCGTGTCCGAGGAATTCGCGACGACACGCGCGGCATTTCGGTGGCGGCATCTGGCGGCGCTGGCTCGGGTCACCGCCAGTGAATACGGCCACCCCGCCCCCGGCGTCGCCGACGCCCGCCGACTGCTCGGGGTCTGAAGACGACGGTGGCTCGCGTCGTTGACGGCCTCGGGTCTCGTGAAGGGATCACTGGATCGATTATCCGTGTTCAGGGCCCCACGGCGAGTTCCACGTATCCCCCACCTGGGGAAGCGAGCGTCCCACTCGAGCGGACGGGGCGAGCATGCTTTCGAACCCGGCTTGCCCCGATCGGGGAGGGTCGCTACAATCCCGCCGCCATGGGGTCGAGAGGGTTCGTAGAGGTCGGGCGCGAGGCATGCCGCCTCCGCGCGACCGGCTCGATGGGCTGGGTTCAGCCCGATTCAGAGGGGGCCAGGGATGGCGAATCTCCACGCCAAACGGATAGCGGCGTTCGGGCTCGGATGCCTTGCGTTGGGCGCGGGATGCGTGGAACGGCGCTACACTGTCCGCACCGACCCGCCCGGAGCACTCGTGATCGTCAATGGCGAGGAAATCGGTCCCTCGCCGGCCTCACGGAGCTTTTACTTCTACGGTGATCGCGAGGTCACTCTGATTCGGGACGGCTACAAGACCGAGACAATCATCCAGCCAATCAACGCGCCTTGGTTTGACAATTATCTGACCGAGTTCTTCACCGAAAACGTGATTCCCATGCAGCTTCGGGACGACCGCGAGTTCAAATACACGATGAAGCCCTATGTATCGTCGCCCGAGGGGGCCCTGCGTGATCGCGCGGAGGGGTTGCGAGCCGAGGCCCAGGTCATTCCCCAGCCCAGACGGGGCGGATTACTGGGATGGCTCGGATTTTAGGGCGATCGATGGCCAGGGCGCGGCCGCCGACGGAGGCATGGACCTGGTCAGGCTTGGGTTCCGCGAATGTGACCCTCGCGGATGCCCTGGTCCGGGTCGTCGCGTGCGTGGCGCGGGCGATCGCGGGTTTTTCGAGGCGATTTGGCGGTCCGATTGATTGAACGGGCTCGAAAAGCCGATCAATTGAAAGAATCACACGTTTCCTCAGTCGCGGCGTGGAGATCACGAATGTGAAGATCGTGGCGGCCGCGATCCAAATGCCGAGCCTCTGTCTGGACGTCACGACCAACGTTCAGCGTGCTGACGACCTCTTGCGCGAAGCGCGGGGGGCGGGGGCCGATCTGGCGGTGCTTCCGGAGCTCTTCAACACCGGTTACAGCCTGTGCCCTGATTTCGGCCCGTTCAGCGAGGACCTTGAGGGACCGACGATCACCCATCTCCGCCGTCGCAGCCGCGCCTGGCGGATGTCGATCGCCGCGGGCTTCGTCGAGCGCGATGGCCGCCATCTCTACGACTCGCTGGTGTTCTGCACGCCCGAAGGGGGCGTCGATGTCTATCGCAAGCGCAACCTTGTCTTCTGGGAGCGATTCCGCTTCCGTCCTGGCCACGCCCCACTCGTGGTCTCGACATCCTGGGGGCGGATTGGCTTTGGAATCTGCGCGGACATGATTTATCGCAAGGTCTGGAACGATTATCGCGGACTGATCGACGTGGCGGTGGTGTCGGCGGCGTGGCCTGAATTCACCGATCGGCGCACGGGGCGTGGGCACTGGTTGCTAGGGCACGTTGGCCCGCTCTCGAGCGAGATCCCCGCCAAGGTCGCCCGGGATCTGGGAATCCCCGTGGTTTTCGCCAACCAATGCGGCCCCACCGAGACCTGTATCCCGGTCCTGGGAACCACGATCCACGACCAGTTCGCGGGGCGCAGCAGCATCTGCGATGGCCTGCACGGCGAGCCGGCACGCGCTGGGCGTGATCCAGAGTTGTTGCTATCATCAATCACTATTCATTCACAGCGAGGAATGAAATCGTGGCGTATTATGTCCCCCTCGGCCCGCGCGGGCTCATTCTCGGACTTGGCACATTCGTGATCGGGCTCTACGGGAGCGTGGTGTATCGCCTCGCCTGCCGTCGCCGCGACTGGATCGCTCACGTACCCCACCCCGTGGTCGTTCCCGTGGGGGACTGAGCGGGGTTGATCGTCCTGGGCATCGCTCGGCCATCGCGATCAGTAAACCTTGATCGACGCGGATTCCGCGACGGCGGCCAAGAACGTCCGTCGATCAATCCGAGGCTGGGCTGGTACAATATTTCGGCCAGTTCGTTCGGCATGGAGGCGGGGGATCGTGTGGTGATCGACCCTCACGGCATGGGTTGGGTCGAGATTCAGTTGGGTTTTCGCGGGCTGGACTTGAGGTAATCACGATGTGCGGCATCGCCGGCGCGGTCGATTTGACGGGTGATCGGGAATTCTCCCAGCGGCGGCTCCTGTCGATGACGACGGCGATCGCGCATCGTGGCCCCGACGACGAGCAGGTCCACATCGAGCCTGGGGTCGCGCTTGGGGCTCGTCGGCTCTCGATCATCGATCTCGCGGGCGGCCGCCAGCCAATCGCCAACGAGGACCGCTCAATCTGGGTCGCCTTCAACGGCGAGCTGTTTGAATACCCCGAATTGCGCAAGGATCTGCTCGCCAACGGCCACCACCTCGCCACCCGCTGCGATACCGAGGCCTGGGTCCATCTCTATGAGGACCTGGGCGTGGGCATGTTTGAAAAGGCCCGCGGCCAGTTCGCCGTCTCGCTCTGGGACCGAAACAGCCGGACGCTCATCCTGGGCCGCGACCGCGTGGGAATCTGCCCTCTCTATTACACCATGGTCGACGGTTGGCTACTCTGGGGCTCGGAAATCAAGGCCCTGCTGGCCTCGGGCCTGGTGGCCGCGCGGCCCGACGTCAAAGGCGTCGATCATTTATTCACATTCTTTTGCGCCGGCACGACGCGGACGTTTTTCGAGGGGATCTCGTCGCTGCCGCCGGGGCATTTCCTCACGATCAGGGACGGGCGTGTCTCCAAGCACTGCTACTGGGATCTCGATTTTCCGGACGCGGGGCAAGAGGAGCGGCTTGACGACCCGACGCCGCTAGTGGAGGAGCTCGAGGCCCTGCTTGAGCAATCGGTCGAGCGCAGGTTACGTAGCGACGTGCCGGTGGTCAGTTACATTTCGGGCGGGTTGGATTCGACGGTGGTGCTGGGCTTTTGCAGCCGGCATCGGGGCGAGCCGATCCCGGCGTTCACGATCGGGCTGGACAAGGCGGGTCCCGACGAGCGAGCTCACGCGACCGAGGCGGCCGAAATGTTAGGCTCGCCCTTGACCACCGTGGCCATGGATCGCTCCAAGATCGCGGCCACGTTTCCCGAGCTGGTGCGAGCGGCCGAGGGGCCGGTGCTTGATACCTCGTGCGCGGCCTTGCTGCGGCTGGCGCAGGCGGTCCACGGCCAGGGCTATAAGGTCGCGCTCACGGGCGAGGGGGCCGATGAGGCCCTGGCCGGCTATGTCTGGTACAAGACCCAGGCCATTCGCGACCGGATCACCGGGCGGATCGGTCCCACGTTGCCGCGTCTCTTTCGAAAGGGCCTCATGGCCAGCGTGTCGGGGCGAAATCCCAAGCTTCCACCCGAGCTCGCGATCGCCGGCACTCGCCCGGCGCAGCAAGATCTCTACGAGCTGATCTCACAGTCCAAGCCCCAGCTTTATTCGGCCGGGATGTGGGGCTTGCTCGGCGACCATAGCCCCTATTCCGACCTCGATGTCACCAACGATCGAATCAAGCGCTGGGCTCCCCTGAATCAGTCGCTCTACGTCGGTTATAAGGTCATGCTGGCGGGTCTGCTCATGATCTCCAAGGGGGATCGAATCGCGATGAATACGTCGGTCGAGACGCGCTATCCGTTCCTCGACGACGACGTGATCGCCTTTTGTTCGCGAATCGCCCCCGAATACAAGCTCAAGGGACGGACCGAAAAGTGGATCTTGCGTCAGGTGGCCGCGCGGATCTTGCCGGCGCGGATCGCCAACCGTCCCAAGACGATGTTCCGTGCCGACATGTCGGCGACGTTCCTGGGGCCGAATCGTCCGGGGTGGGTCGACCAGCTCCTGAGCCCGGAATCGCTGAGGGCGACGGGATATTTCGATCCCGAGGGGGTCGCCCATCAGCGCGCCTGGCAGACCCGGATTCCCCGGATCACTCCATCGCGTTTCGTGCACGATGTTGGTCTGACCTGCGTGGTTTCGACGCAGCTCTGGCACCATATTTATTGTGGTGGCGGTCTCTGCGATCTCCCCGTATGGTCGCCCCCGGAACGCCTCACGAGCGCCCGGGAGCCGCATCTGGCCGCGCCCTAGCGCGGGGTTTCTCGCCTTGAATGCGCGGAGCAGGCGCGACTACGATAAGCGCCAGTGCAATCGTGCGTCGCTGTCGCGAGGGGAGCGCGCACGCCACACCCCTTGGAGAACGCGCCATGGCCTTGATTAGTTACGTCTCGAATGAAGCGGTCGCGCCAAAGCTCAAGTCCGTGTTCCTGGGCATGGAAAAATCGCTCGGCGTCGTGCCGAACGTGTTTCGAGCGATGGCTCACAACCCGGAGATGCTCGAGGCGTTCCTGGGCCTCAACGCCACCCTTCCCCATACCGAGCTCGATGGCAAGCTGCGCGAGCTGGCCTATATCAAGACCTCGGAACAAAACGGGTGTGATTACTGCCTGCATCACCATCGGGGGCTAGGCAAAAAGGCTGGGCTCAGCGATCGCCAGGTGGGTGAGACGGCGAACTTCGAGGAGAGCGACGCCTACAACGACCTCGAGCGCGAGGTCATGCGTTACGCCGTCACGGTGACCCGGAACGTGAACGTGGACGACGCCCTTTTCGCCCGGCTCAAGGACAAGCTCGGCGATCGCCAGCTTCTGGAGCTGGCGATGACGGTGGGCATCGCCAACTTCACCAATCGCGTGACGGGGACGCTGCGAATGGAGCTTCCCTGAGCATCAAGCGTGGTGGAGATCAAGGCTCCCCGCGAGCCCTCTTTCGAAACGAGATGGTGGATCGAAGATGAGCGAGAGCCAGCCGGGGTCGACACCCCCCTGCCCGATCCTTACCCCGCGAGAGCGGAGGGTGGCGGGCGTCTTGGTCGAAAAATCGAGGACGACGCCCGAGTATTATCCCATGACCGTGTCGGCGGTCATGACGGCCTGTAACCAGAAGACCAACCGCGACCCGATCGTCAATTACGACCTGGACGACGCCGAGGAGA
>JAKBAP010000018.1 GCA_021808995.1 Planctomycetota bacterium
CATCAACGAATCGTTTAACTATAATAATAACCAGAACTTGTGGGCGAATATCGGAATGGTGAACGATAACATGGTCTCTCGCGGGCCGCTCACTTCGACCGCCCCGCCGAGCAGTTTGAGCCTCGCCAACTTCGGCGGGACGGCGACCTTCTCCTTGAGGGGTACGACAACGAGCGGCCAGAGCCTGAATATTTTGGGAACGATCACATCCCTAACCCCTCTGTCGGGATACCCAACGCCAACTTCGCCCCCGGCGACCTCGACCTCGCCCGTGAGCTCGTCGCCTCCGGTCACCACGCCGTCTCCCGAGGCTCCTGTTCCAGAGCCGTCGACCCTTCTGATTTATCTGATCATGGGTGCGGGCTTGACCTGGCGGATTCGTACCCATCGCCAGGTCGTCAATCCGTGAGCAGGGCCGCGTTCGACGCCCACTCTCTTCCCATCCCACCGACCGACTCGCTTGGTCGCATCAACAATCACCACCCGATCAACCTCCATAACCGGAACCAATCGCGATGCCTAACCCCTGGACGGGCAAGGGAAACCCTTACACGCGGGCCGAGGTCCTCGAGCGATTGCGTGCCGCGTTGGGCCGGGGCGAGCCGATCCTGGCGGCGGGGGCCGGGACGGGCATCAGCGCCAAGTTCATCGAGCAGGGGGGGGCCGACCTGGTCATCGTCTATAACTCCGGCCGGTTTCGGATGGCCGGGCATGGATCGACGGCGGGGCTGATGGCCTATGGAGACGCCAACGCCACGGCCATGGAGATCGGTCAGTACGAGGTTTTACCCGTCGTCGAGGAGATCCCCGTCATTTGCGGCGTCCACGCGACCGACCCTCGCAGGCGGATGTGGCACTGGCTGCTCGAGGTCAAGGCGATGGGGTTTTCGGGCGTGAACAACTTTCCCACCCACTGCATCGTGGACGGGATGTTTCGCCAGATCCTGGAAGAGACCGGCATGAGCGTTCGCAAGGAATTCGAGATGGTGGCGCTCGCCCGCAAGATGGACCTTTTCAGCATCGTCTATGTGAGCACCCCCGACGAGGCCCAGGCCATGGCGGAATCGGGGGCCGACGCGATCATCGCCCATGTCGGCACGACGGTCGGTGGCTCGATTGGCGTCACCTCGGCGACCGTCACCCTGGACGAGGCGGTGAGAAGGACCCAGGCGATCATCGACGCCGCCCGCGCTGTCCGCGACGATATCCTGTTTTTGACCCACGGCGGCCCGATCGCCCGGCCTGAGGACGCGGCCCATGTGATTGCCCACACCGACGCCGTCGGGTTCGTCGGCGCGTCGAGCCTGGAACGGCTGGCGGTCGAGGATTCGCTCAAGGATCTCACGAGGCGATTCAAGAGCATCCCGGTCGCGAAAAAGGGGCGATCATGGCCGTCGTCTTGATCGGGACGCTCGATACCAAGGGGCTCGAGCTGGGTTTTGTCCGCGACATCTTGCGTGGGCGGGGACTCGAGACCCTGGTCGTCGACGTCGGCACGCTCGGACCGCCGCGGATCGAGCCCGATATCGACCGGGGCCAGGTCCTACTCGCGGCCGGGACAAGCGAGGCGGAATCGCGCTCGATCGGGGATCGCGGAACGGCCGTCACCGCGGCGGCCCGCGGAGCGGCGATCGTCCTCCAGCGGCTTCATGCCGCGGGCCGGGTCGACGCCGTCCTGGCGATTGGCGGGGGGGCTGGCACGACCATCGGCGCAACCGCGATGCGGGCCCTGCCGTTCGGGGTGCCAAAGGTCATGGTCAGTACGCTCGCAAGCGGGCAGGTACGCCCGTTTGTCGGTGGAAGCGACATCATGATGTTGCACTCGGTGGCGGACCTGGCTGGTCTCAACCGCCTGACCCGTTCGGTCCTGGCCAACGCAGCGCACGCGGTCGTGGGGATGGTCTCGATGAAGGTCACGGACGCGGGGGAGGGTGAAGACAGGCCCCTGATCGCGGCGACCATGTTTGGTGTGACCACCCCTTGCGTCGATCGCGCCCGCGAGGCTCTCGAGGCCGCCGGGTACGAGGTCCTGGTGTTCCACGCCACCGGCTCTGGAGGCGAGGCGATGGAGGGCTTGATCCGGGACCGCAAGTTCGCGGCCGTGCTCGATCTCACCACGACCGAGCTCGCCGATGAGCTCGTCGGGGGCATCCTTTCCGCTGGCCCCGATCGGCTCGAGGCCGCGGGGCGCGCGGGGCTGCCCCAGGTGGTCAGCCTGGGGGCTCTCGACATGGTCAATTTCGGACCCAGGCACACGGTTCCCGAGCGGTTCGCCCATCGACGGTTCCACATCCACAATGAAAATGTCACCCTGATGCGGACGACCGCCGAGGAGTGTGCTGTCATAGGCACTCGGATGGCGGAGATCCTGGGGCGATCGCGAGGCCCGGTAGTTTTGATGTTGCCCGTCGGCGGGGTGTCAGCGCTCGATGTCCCTGGCGGTCCGTTTCACGATCCCGCGGCCGACCAGGCGCTTTTCGACGCGATTCGTGGCGGCCTGGCCGGACGGTCCACGGTCGAGCTGATCGAGCGGCCCGAGCCCATCAACGACCCCGCCTTCGCCGACGAGGCCGCCCGGGCTCTTCAGCGAATCATCGTGTCGTAAACGGGGAAGAGCCACGGGGCCAGCTCGAGCTCGATCGGCCTCGGTGGGAAACAATGCCTCAAGGGCAACGGAGACCAAGATCATGAATCGGCCGCCGCTCAAAGGTGCCCTGGTCGGATGTGGGCAGGTGAGCCGCCACCATCTAGCGGGCTGGGCGCGGATCCCGGAGGTCGAGCTCGTCGCCCTCTGCGATCGCGATCCAGCACGGCTCGACGCGGCGGTCGCGCCAGGCGCTCGGCGGTATCACGATTTCGCCGCGCTGCTCAAGACGGAAACCAAGCTCGATTTCGTGGAGATCTGCACCCAGGTCGATGCCCACCGGGCACTCGTCGAGCAAGCGGCGGCTCGGGGATCGCACGTGCTCTGCCAGAAGCCAGCGGCGGCGACCCGCGGCGACCTGATCGCGATGATCGGGGCCTGTGATCGCGCGGGGGTCCGGCTCATGATCCATGAAAACTGGCGATTTCGACCGTGGTACCGGGCGATCCGTCAGGTGGTCGCCATTGGCCGAGTCGGGCGGCCAATCCGGCTGCGGCTGGCTCATCGCGACTTTCGCGCCTTACGCCCGGGGGGATTCGATGAACAGCCCTATCTGGCGACAGCGCCAAGGCTGATGCTCATGGACATGGGCTGCCATCTCGTCGATTGCGCGCGGTTCTTGTTGGGCGAGGTCGCGACCGTGTCGGCGACCCTTCGACGTTTCGGTGTAAGCAACCTGGGCGAGGATGTCGCGACCCTGGTGCTCGAGTTTGAATCCGGCTCACTGGGATTGCTGGATTTTTCCTGGTGCGCGGCCCCGCTGGGTGCCCGGCTGGAATGGGCGCTCAACGAGACGGTGGTTGAGGGGGACTCAGGGACGATCCACCTCCTCAAGGACGGCTCGCTGGAATTCGTGGGTCTGGACGGAGCGACAGAGCGAATCCCGGTCGATCTTCCCCCCCCGGCCGAGGTTTATCTCGCGGGCTATCTGGCCACCCAGCGCCATTTCATCCAGGGACTCTTGACGGGAATCGCGCACGAAACCAGCGGCCAGGACGCACTGGAGACGATGAGCGTCGTCTGGGCGGCCTATCAATCGGCCGACGAGGGACGCACGATCTCGATCGAGCGAACCCTTGCCGAGGACGACATGTCCGGTTAAAGTCGAGGGGTCAAGCGAAATGCCGATTTTCGCACCCGTAGCTCAATTGGATAGAGCATCGGTCTACGGAACCGAAGGTTAGTGGTTCGAATCCACTCGGGTGTACTCAAGCACAGAGACGCAAGGAACCGCAAGGATCCGAAAAACCCCTGGGAAACCAGGGGATTTTTGTTGGTCCTTACCTATCTTACCAGACACCGCCTAAGCGCACACAAGTGCATCAGTGCGAGCCCAAGCGTATCCCTACTGCTTCCATTTGCCGTGGGTGATGATTGGCCGCGTCATTGAGGGGGCGGGGCGGATGGCATGGGGCGGGCGGCCTCGCCACGAGGGGGAGATGTTGCTGGGCGGCTTCGCGTGGGGCCGAGCCGGGGCTGGCCGTTCTTGGGATCCGGGGTGTAAAGCTTATTCGGCGAATCGGAATCGCGCCCGCCGGTCGGCGCGTCCTCGCCCATGCTGCTTGACTCGACCGGGAGCGGCTGGGCGAGCGTCATCGGCGTGGGCGCGCTCGTCATTGATGTCGAACGCGAAAGCGAAAGCCGACCCGCGGGGACGAAGTTGATCCGCTGCGTGGGGTCCGCGTAGGTGGTATTGCCAACGACATTGTTCGTCGCGCCCCCCTTGCTGATCACGTTCGTCGGCCCACCCGCCGAGTCCGCACCCGAGCCCACCTCGATCCGCAACAACGAGCCCGCCGCCCCACCCGACGCACTCATCGCAAGGATCGGCACGCCCGTGATATTCCCAGGCCGAAGCGATGAAATCCCATACGAGCCCGTGATGAAAAGATACGTCGGCACCGGCACACCGCTAACACTGGCGGCCGTACCACCCCCAGGACCGCTCGTGCTCCCGAGCGAGCCCGAAGCCGAATTGTTCGCGCCCGGAAACGGTGTGATCAAAATAAGACCACTTGTCGTCAGGATCACCGTCCCAAAATTCGTGATCGCGGGGAGGGTTCGCTCTTCCAACACACAATCCCGCAGATCAGGGCGGAGCTTCAGGTGGCTGTTCATCGTGATTCACGCCAATCCAAGAAGAACGACTCGGTGTGTGTGGCATCGCGGACTGACCAGTCAGTCCACTCGAGTGTATGCGATTCGCGTTTTGGGTTCAAGTGGAGAGTTGGCGGTCTTTTTGGGGGGTTCCTTGATGGGTCGGTGAATCGACGGGGAGATGGCTAAAAAATGGGAATTCGGAGGAGGTAGGCCCTTACCGGGGCTTGTGGCGATCGGTTACGATTTGTCATTCATCATGAAGAGGGTCGGGCGGGAGTGGTTCTTCGTGGTGTCACATCGTCGGTTTGGTTTTCGTTCAGTAAGGGGGAGAGCTCCGTGATTGCGAAATTGGTTGTGGAGTTCATCGGAACCTTTTTTCTCGTTTTCACGGTGGGTCAGACGGTGAAGGGTCCGGACGGGGCCGGCATGATGGCGGCGCTTGCGATTGGGGCGTCGCTGATGGTGATGGTGTACGCGGGGGGGCATTTTTCGGGGGGGCACTATAATCCCGCGGTGACGCTCGGGGTGACGCTTCGTGGGAAACTGTCGGTGGCCGACGCGGTGCCGTATGTGGTCGCGCAGGTCGTGGCGGGGGTGACGGCGGGGGCCTTGGTGCTGTTTATCAAGGCCAGCGCGACACCATCGGGGGCTCCGCCCTCGGCGGGGACCGAGTATGGGACAGTCGCCAAGGCGCTGGTGGAGTTTTTATTCACATTTGCCCTGGTCTACGTCGTATTGAACACGGCGACGGCCAAGGGGACGGCGGGAAATTCGTTTTACGGTCTGGCGATTGGTTTCACCGTTGTGGTTGGGGCGCTTGCGGTTGGACCGGTTTCGGGGGGCGCGTTCAATCCGGCGGTCGGAGTGGGGGTGACGGTCATGGGGCTGGCCTCGTTCTCCAATCTGATCATCTATCTGGTCGCGGATTTCGCGGGCGGGGCCGCGGCGGCCTTGCTTTTTAACGCCCTGGACATGGGGGGAGACAAAAGCGCGACGTGAGCCATCCGTGGGACACCGCGTGGGATTCCGGTTCGGGCCTGCTCTGGCCCGAACTGGACGACGCGGAATTCGATCGCGCCGTGATTGGGCGGGCTCTCGAGCTCGCCCGTCAGGCTCGAAGCCTGGGGGAAGTGCCGGTTGGCGCCCTGGTCGTGCGCGGCCGCCGGCTGGTCTCCCAGGCTTTTAATCTGCGCGAGACCAACCACGACCCGACCGCTCATGCCGAGCGGCTGGCCCTCGAGCTCGCGGGGCGGGCGCTGGGAAGCTGGCGGCTCGAGGGTTGTACGGTCTATGTCACCCTCGAGCCCTGTGTGATGTGCGCGGGCGCGATGGTGCTGGGGCGGGTCGAGCGGCTGGTTTATGGAGCCCTCGACCCCAAGGCCGGCGCGTGCGAGAGCCTCTACCAGATCGCGGGCGACCCTCGGCTCAATCACCGAATCGCCGTCACATCTGGCGTGCTGGCCAAGGAATGCGGCGAAATTCTCACGGAATTCTTCCAAGAACGTCGATCGTTTCGTAAGATCTGAGATCCAGGGGCGACGTAGCTCGCCCGGGAACCCTGTCGGAGGGGTGCCTGAGTGGTTGAAAGGGCCGGTCTCGAAAACCGGTGTACCGCATCGCGGTACCGAGGGTTCGAATCCCTCCTCCTCCGCTGAGCATGCTTGTCGGAATCCACGGCCCGGGGCGGGCCGGCTGGCGTGGTTGGTTTACACGTTCATCCCGGCCCGATCACGGCCGGCTCTTCATCCCAGGGAGCGACCCAGGCGTGTCGGCTGACATCCTTGATGGGCGAGCGCTGGCCAGGACCATCCGGGCCAAGATCGCCGCCGAAACCGCCGCCCTGGTCGCGCGCACGGGCCAGATGCCTGGGCTCTCCGTCGTCCTCGTCGAGGGGGATCCGGCCAGTCAGGTGTATGTCAAAAACAAGGAGGCCGCCGCGCGCGAGGTTGGAATGGCCGGCGCGGTTGTCCGATTGCCGGGGGATGTCGCTCAGGCCGCGCTGCTGGCCGTGATCGACCAGCTCAATGGTGATCCGGCGGTGCATGGGATCCTGGTGCAATTGCCCCTTCCGGGCCATCTTGACGAGCGCGCGGTGATTGAGCGGATCGCGCCCGGCAAGGATGTCGACGGCTTTCATCCTGAGAATCTGGGGCTGCTGGCGCAGGGATTTCCGCGGTTTACCCCGTGTACGCCGCTGGGAATACGCGCGCTTTTGATCGCCTCGGGAGTGTCGACGCGGGGGTGTCGGGCGGTTGTCCTGGGTCGCTCGCGGATCGTGGGGTTGCCGATGGCGCTTTTGCTGATGCAAAAAGGGGAGGGGGGGGACGCGACGGTGACAGTCTGTCACACGGCGACGCCCGACCCTCGCTCGATCGCGCGCGAGGCCGATCTCTTGATCGTGGCGGTGGGCCGGCCAGAGCACGTGACGGCCGGCTGGGTCAAGCCGGGCGCGGTCGTGGTTGACGTGGGCATTCACCGTGGCGAGGGGGGCAAGCTCAAGGGAGACGTCGATTTCGCCGATGTCGCGCCGGTGGCGTCCTGGATCACGCCCGTTCCTGGCGGCGTCGGGCCGATGACAATCGCCATGCTGCTCGAGAATACGCTCAAGGCCGCGCGGCTGGCGCGGGGCGAGCCCACGGATTCGTGAGACGCCCCACCACCCTCACTCGGATACCGCTCCATGATCAAGCTAGGCATCTGCAATGAGCTCTTCGAGGACTGGGACTTCGCCAAGGTTTGCTCAACGGTCAAGGGGCTTGGCTATGACGGGCTCGAGATCGCGCCTTTCACCCTCGCTCCCTTGATCACGGATCTTTCGAACGAGCGGCGATCCGAGCTGCGCGGGATTATCGCCGACGAGGGGCTTGAAACCATCGGATTGCACTGGCTGCTCGCCCGGACGGAGGGCTTTTATCTGACCTCGCCCGATCGGGCGACCCGGCTCGCGACGGGCGATTATCTGCGGGCGCTGGCCCAGGCCGCGCGTGATCTGGGGGGGTCGCTCCTGGTCCTGGGCTCTCCCAAGCAGCGTAACCTGTTGCCCGGCGTCGACGCTCGATCGGCCGTGGGTTACGCCGCCGAGGTGCTTTCGCGGATCAGCCCCGAGCTTGATGGGCTCGGCGTGGACCTCTGTTTCGAGCCACTGGCCGCGAGCGAGACGGATTTTATCAACACCTGTGACGAGGCTCTCGAGCTGATCGGCATGGTTGGCGGCTCGAGGGTCAAGCTCCATCTCGACGTCAAGGCCCAGAGCGGCGAGGCCGGCGCGAGCGTCCCCGAGCTGTTCCGCAAGCACGCGGCGCGGGCTGGCCACGTCCATGTTCAAGACCCCAACCTGCGCGGTCCAGGCATGGGCGACCTCGATTTCGCGCCGATCATGAGGGCGCTTGTGGACGCTGGTTACTCGCGTTACGCCTCGGTCGAGGTCTTCGATTATTCCCCGGGTGCTCTCGAAACCGCGCGCCTGAGCATCGCCTGCTTGAGGGAAGCGCGGCGAGCGGCGACGACGCGAACCCACTCTTGACCGTGGAGAGACAAGAATGACGCGCGGATCTCGCTCGTTTTGGTGCCTGACGATCCTCGGCTTGGTGGTGGTCGCCTCGCCGGTTCGCGGAGAGGATCCTCCTGGCCGCGAATGGAAACAGGTCTGGAGCGACGAATTCGAGGGCAAGGAGATCGACCGGACGAAGTGGGATTTCGACCTCGGCAATGGCTTTTATGATTATGACGCGAACACCTGGGTTGCCGGGTGGGGCAACGACGAGCTCCAGTACTACACAGGAGAGCCGACCAATGCGTTCGTCGAGGGGGGGGTGCTCCATATCCGGGCTGTCAGGGAATCGTATCTGGGATGTGGCTACACATCGGCCCGGCTGCGGTCCCGGAGGCGTGATGGCACGCCGCTTTTCAGCAAGAAATACGGTCGGTTCGAGTTCCGGGCCAAGCTCCCGACGGGTCGCGGGGTCTGGCCGGCGCTCTGGATGCTTCCCCAGGACGAAAAATACGGCGGTTGGCCGTCGTCCGGCGAGATCGACATCCTGGAGGCCCGCGGCCAGGAGCCAAACAAGGTCCTGGGCACTCTTCACTATGGAGCGCGCTGGCCGGCGAATACCAACGTCAGCAAGGACACGATTCTACCCCGGGGCGGAAACATCGCCGATTTCCACGTTTATGCCCTCGAATGGAGTCCCGGCGAGATCGGTTGGTCGGTTGATGGC
The DNA here is from genome assembly GCA_021808995.1 of Planctomycetota bacterium. Taxonomy (GTDB): domain Bacteria; phylum Planctomycetota; class Planctomycetia; order Isosphaerales; family Isosphaeraceae; genus JAKBAP01. Next base: position 8,962 of record JAKBAP010000018.1, read on the forward strand.
GTTCGCTACGCGACCCAATCGTTCTGGTGGAGCAGCAGCCGAACCGAGGGGGGCAAGGGGCTGAATCCTACCCGCGAGTCCGATTTGAACCCCTGGCCCGCCCCGTTTGACCAACCTTTCAATCTGGTCATGAACCTGGCGGTCGGGGGTCGTTTCCTCGGGAACCCCGATAGGACGACGCCGTTCCCCGCCGAAATGATGGTGGATTACGTCCGCGTTTACGACCGAATCGAGGGTTACGGCAAGATTCACCCTCGCGGCCCGGGCAAGCCTCCATTCGGAAAACCGTGAGCGCCCGTTTCCCCTTGAAACAACCTGGTCCGCGATTGCCGCGGAGGCTGGTGCCGCGCGGAAGCTCGGCGACCGCGCTTGGCGTAATTCGACCGGACTTGCTTGCGGGGGCGGGGTGCGCTAAGATGCTAGGGTCGTCGACACCAGGATGTGGATCGGGGCGACCAGGCTCAGGATGGGCTGGGTGAATTACGGCGGGGCCGCCGACGATCAGGTTCCCACTTGACGGCTCGTGACGATCGTTTCGACGAGGCGATGTGGTTTGAATCGAGACCGGCGCACTGTTGCCGCGGCATGATGTAGGTTAGCCTGTGTCGGTCACGTCGGGCGATCGCACTATCCAGTCAGAGGAAAGGGTGGGGGGCATGCCATCAGGTAAGGACGGAGCGGGGAATCCGCCCGGGGGCGGGAAGCGCAACGGCGGCGGGCATGTCACCACGGGGGGGACCGGCACTCCCAAGAAAAACGCGTTTTGCTCATTCTGCCGAAAGAGCTATCGCGACGTTGGCCCCCTGGTCGAAGGGCCCGGCGATGTCTACATTTGCGGCGATTGCATCGAGCTTTGCCAGTCGATCCTCGATCAAGAGCGGCGGCGGCGTGGCGTCCCCAAGACGCTCTTCACCGACATCCCGACCCCTCGCGAAATCAAGGAACATCTCGACGGTTACGTGATCGGCCAGGAACGGGCCAAGAAGGTCCTCTCGGTCGCCGTTCACAACCACTACAAGCGGCTCGTCCACGGCGAGGAAGCCGAGAGCGAAATCGAGCTCGACAAGTCCAACATCCTCTTGATCGGCCCCACCGGCTGCGGCAAGACCCTGCTCGCCCGAACCCTGGCCCGGGTGCTCAACGTGCCATTCGCCATCGGCGACGCAACTACCCTCACCGAGGCCGGTTACGTTGGCGAGGATGTCGAGAACATCCTGCTCAAGCTACTCCATGCCGCCGATTTCGATCTCGAGGCGGCCCAGCGCGGGATCGTCTACATCGACGAGATCGACAAGATTGGCAAGACCACCCACAACGTCTCGATCACCCGCGACGTCTCGGGCGAAGGGGTGCAGCAGGCCCTTTTGAAGATGCTCGAGGGGACCGTCGCCAACGTCCCGCCCCAGGGTGGTCGGAAGCATCCCGAGCAGCAGTACATCCAGATGGACACGACGAACATCCTGTTCATCTGTGGCGGCACATTCGTCGGGCTTGAGCACATCATCGCGCGGCGGACCGGCCGCAAGACGATCGGTTTTGGCAGCCAATCCCAGGCCGAGCAACACACCGACCTGGGCGAGCTCCTGGGCAAGGTGACCTCCGACGACCTCCTGGAATTTGGCATGATCCCTGAGTTCATTGGCCGATTGCCGGTCATATGCCCCCTGATGCCGCTCGACATCAGCGCGCTCATGCGGATCATGACCGAGCCCAAGAACGCCCTCGTCAAGCAGTATCGCCGGTTTTTCGAGATGGAAGGTGCCGACGTCGAATTCACCGAGGACGGCCTGCTCGAGATCGCGAAGCTCGCCAAGACCAAGGACACCGGTGCCCGCGGCCTGAGGTCGATCGTCGAGGAAATCATGCTCGACATCATGTTTGACCTTCCCGATCGAGCGGCCAAGGACAAGGGCAAATTCCTGGTGACGGGCGAGGTCGTCCGCCGCGAAAAGAGCCTCTTTGACGCCACGCCCGCGGCAATCACCGGCTCCAAGCCGGCCAGCGAGCGGGAACGCAAAAAGGAAAGCGCCTAGGCCTCGAAACCGGGGCCTGTCGCGGGTCTCAGCGCTGGGCCAGTTCGCGAAGCAAGGCGAGCCCACGCGCGAGCGTCTCGTCGGCGACGGCGAACGAGATTCGAAAGTGACTGTCGCGGGCCGAAAACACGCCGCCGGGGATCACGAGCAGATTGTGCTCGATGGCCTTGGCGGTGAATTCGGCCCCGGTGCCCCAGGGAGCGCGTGGGAAGGCGTAAAACGCCCCCTCGGGACGCGGAAGATCATATTGCCCGGTGAGGGCCTCCACGACCATGTCTCGTTTACGGCGATAGGCGTCGGCTTGCGGGCGGAGGTCATGATCGAGCGCGGCCGCGCCGCCGTGCTGGGCGATCGAGGGAGCGCAGATAAAGGTGAACTGCTGGAGCTTGGCCATCTCCTGAATGAGCCGGCGGGGCCCGTGGGCGAACCCGAGCCGCCAGCCGGTCATCCCATGCGACTTGCTGAACCCGTCGACGACCAGGACGTCCTCGTTGAATCTGGCGGGTGAGACAAATGGTCCGTCGTGGCAAAACGAGCGGTAGACCTCGTCGCTGATCAGCAAGATCCCGCGACGACGGCAGAGGTCCGCGAGGTCCTCGAGTTCCGTCGCGGTCGCGACCTGGCCCGTGGGGTTGCCGGGGCTATTGACGATGACGCACTTGGTACGGGGGCTGAGGACGGCCTCGACCCGAGCGGCCGTCGGGCGGAAATCGGGGTAGGTATCGACCATGACGCACGCCCCCCCCGCGAGGGTGGTCAGGTGACGATACATGGTAAAGCCGGGGTCGAAGAGGACGACCTCCTCGCCGGGGTTGACCACGCAGGCGAGCGCGAGGGTGAGCGCGCCTGAGCTGCCGGCGGTGATGAGGACCTGGCGGTCGGGGTGCCCGTACTCGGCGTCGACTCGGGCCTGGAGGGGCCCGACGAGTTCGGGAATGCCCTGGGTGACGGTGTAGGCGTTCGCGCCTGACGCGATCGCGTGGGCGGCGGCCTTGAGGGCGGCCTCCGGGGGCTGGAAATCGGGGAGCCCGATCGAGAGGTTGATCGGGTCCTTGAGCTTCCTCGCGAGCTCGAACGCCTTTCGAATACCCGAGGCGTCGATCCGCGACATTCGTTCGGCGATCCAGGCGTCGTGCATGGTGATGAAGCTCGCCGGTGGGTCAGTAGGAGATCAGGCTGACGACTTCGCGGGGCTCGAGCTTGGCCCGGCCTCCCAGGAAGCCGAGCTCGAGCAGGAACGCGGCCGCGACGACGGTCGCGCCGGTGGATTCGACGAGGTCGGCGCACGCTCGCATGGTGCCGCCGGTGGCGAGGACGTCGTCGATCAAGAGGACCCGTTGGCCGGGGAGGAAGGCATCCGTGTGGACCTCGAGCCTGTCGACGCCGTATTCCAGTTGATAGGCCACGGCGATGGTGGCGTGGGGGAGCTTGCCAGGCTTGCGAATGGGGACGAATCCCACGTTCATCTGGATCGCCAAGGGGGCTCCGAAGATAAACCCCCGGGCCTCGGCCGCCGCGATCAGGTTGATGCCTCGCCCCTGAAACTTCTGGGCGAACTGGTCGATCGACGCGGCGAACGCGACCGGACTGCTCAAAAGTGGGGTGATGTCCTTGAACAGGATGCCCGGCTTGGGAAAGTCGGGGATGTCGCGGACGTAATGGCGAAGGTCGACGACAGCCGCGCCCATGAATTTGGTCGCTCCCGGTCCGCGACCCAGGCCGAATGACGCCGTTCGGCTCAATGGAGGGGAAACAACCCGCCGGATCGCGATAGGGTCCACTATCGGCGAACCACGCGGCGTTGTCCAGGGTCGGGCACGACTTGGATCCGACGGCCATTTCGCGACGGTTCGGCGTGGGTTCGCGGGCTTGTTACACTATGGAATCTCGATCGGCTTCGAGGGAACCGGACCAGGCCTCGACCGGAGCGAGAGAATCCAGGAGCCCCACGCGATGAAGAGCAAATTGCCGGCGCGAATGGTTGTCGGACTGGTGTTCGCGGCGATCGTGCCGTTTCTCGCCCTTGGTTGCGGCGATTCGCCCAAGATCGAGGACGCCGTCGTGGTGCCCGACTCGACCGCGCCTCCCCCCGCTCCCGTGACGCCGCCCCCCGCCGCCAAGCCCGCGCCAGCGACCGAGCCCGTCAAGGCCGAGGGCTGGGGCACCCTCAAGGGACGGGTCGTCTTCGGCGGAACCCCACCCGCGATCAAGATCCTCCAGGAGAAAGGAAAAGCCGCGAAAGACCCCAACATCTGCGCTGTCGACGCCCCGATCATGTCGGAACGGCTGGTCGTCGACTCCGCCACGAAGGGGGTCAAGAACGTGCTCGTCTATCTGGCTCATCCCACCGCGATCAACGAAGCCGCAAAGACATCGGCCAAGGCCGCGCGAGTCGTCTTTGATCAGCGGAAATGTCTGTTCGAGCCCCACGTACTGGGGGTTATGGCGGGCGTCGTGATCGATATCCGATCCAACGACGCCGCGAATCACAACGTCAACGCCAAGCTGAAATTCTCGAGCTTCAACCAGATCATCGCCCAGGGGCAATCGTTCAAGTTCACGCCCACCTCGGCGGAGCGGCTGCCGGGACTGGTCGTCTGCGATATTCACCCCTGGATGTCGGCCTGGTGGATGATCCTGGACCATCCCTATTTCGCCGTCACCGACGCCAAGGGGGCGTTTGAAATCATGAACGCGCCGGCGGGTACGCAAAAGCTCGTCGTCTGGCAGGAAGCCGCGGGCTTCGTGACAGCGCCGGCGGGGGATGACATCGTGGTCAAGGCCGGCGAGGCCGTGGTCAAGGACCTCACGCTCGACCCTGGCAAGATCCGTCAGGAGGGGTGATCGAGGGGACCGTCTTCCGATTTTCCGATGAAAAAGTCGCCAGAGTTCGAGCAAGCCAGCGGCAACGGGTCGATCCTGCGGCCCATGCCGTGGCGATCGGGCATGCCCAGCTCTACCCCGGCAAGATCGCCGAGCTCTCGCGGCTGGCCGAGGAATCGAGCCTCACCACCCACGCCAGCGAACAATGCCTCTCGGCGTGCCGCTATCTGGCGATCGTTCTCGCGGCCTTGATCCATGGCGAGCCTCGTGAGCATATGCTTTCCCCAGAGTGGCCCCCGCTCAAGGAACTGATCACGATTAAGCCCTTGCATCCTCTGATCCATCAGGTCGCGGCGGGGAGCTTTCGGGAGAAAAAGCCCCCCAGATCAGGGGATCGGGGTGGGTGGTCGAGAGTCTGGAGGCGTCGTCATGGGCGTTTCACGATGCCGGCTCGTTCGAGGAGGCGGCGCTGAAAGGGGTCAACCTGATCCTCGGTCACGGAATCAGGTGGTATAGTCGGCGTTCAGCCGGATGTATTCGGCGGTGAGGTCGCAGGTCCAGAAGCGCACGCCCGCCTCGCCCAGGCGAAACGAGAGGCGGAGGTCGACGGGCCGCCGGGCGCGGATCGAGCGCGAGAGTGCCTCGGCGTCAAAGGGGGTAGGCGCGCCCCGGTCGTAGACGACGACGCCGTTGATGGTGAGCGACAGGTCTGGTTCCTCGAACATCACGCCGGCGTAACCGGCCGCGGAGACGATCCGGCCCCAGTTCGGGTCCGCGCCATGGATCGCGGTCTTGACCAGGGGGCTATCGGCGACGGAGCGGGCGATGGCACGGGCGTCGGCCTCGGTCGCGCAGCCCTCGACATCAATCGTGATGAAATGGGTCGAGCCCTCGCCGTCATCGGCGATGGCCTGGGCGAGTGACTCGCACGCCCCGCGAACCATGGCCGTGAATTCGTCGAGGTGGTCTCCCGACAGCGGTGTTCCCTGGCCGCTCGAAAGCAACAGGACCGTGTCGTTCGTGCTGGCATGCCCCTCGACCGACAGACAGTTGAACGATCGATCGACGGACCGCGAGAGGATCGCCTGGAGGTCGGCGGGCGCGATGGGGGCGTCGGTGAGCAGAAATCCCAGCATCGTCGCCATCCGCGGCCCGATCATCGCCGCCCCTTTCGCCAGGCCCAAAAGCGCGAACCGACGGCCGCCAAGATCCTGGCTCAGGCTCACGATCTTGGGCTTGGTGTCGGTCGTCATGATCGCTCGGGCGGCGGTTTCAAACGAGGCAGGTTCGCGAGCAAGACCGGAGACGGCCTTCCGGACCCCCGGCTCGATCAGGTCCATCGCCATCAGCCGACCGATCACCCCCGTCGAGGCGACCAGAACCTGTTCGGGACGACAGCCGAGCGCGCCGGCCGCGACCTCCGCGGTTCGTTTCGCGTCGGCGAGACCTTGCGCTCCCGTGGCCGCGTTCGCGTTTCCCGAATTGATCACGACCCCCCGGACGTCGCTCGAGGGGGTCAGGGCCCGGCACCATTTGACGGGGGCGGCGCACACGCGGTTGGTGGTGTAGACGCCGGCGGCGGAGCAGGGGCCGTCGGCGGCCAGGATCGCCATGTCGAGCGAGCCCGATTCCTTCAGCCCGGCCGTGATCCCGGTCGCGCGAAATCCCTGGGGCACAATGGTGTTCGATCCCTGGCTCATGTTCGAGACGCCTTCCCAAGAATTCGTGGTTGTTCCCGACGCGCGTGGTGAACGACACACCCCAACCGACAAAGTTCAGGGTTATCGGGCGGTGTAACCGCCATCGATCAAGAGCGTCGCGCCGGTCATGAAGCTCGAGGCTTCAGAGGCCAGGAAAACCGCCGCCGGACCCAGCTCGGCGGGGTCGCCCCAGCGTCCCAGCGGGATATTGGCCTCCATCTCGGCCCGGGCGGCCGGGTTGGCGAGCAGGGCCGTGTTGATCTCGGTCGCGAACGGGCCAGGGCACAGGGCGTTGACGTTGATCCCGTCCTTGGCCCATTCCAGCGCCAGCGTCTTGGTAAGCAGGGTGAGCCCCCCCTTGCTCGACGAATACGGGGTACGAAACGGCATCGAGATCTCGCCCAACATGCTCGAGACGTTGATCACCCGGCCCCATTTCTGGCTCTTCATCGCCTTGGCCGCCGCCCGGCAGCAGAGCCAGGGACCTTTCAGGTTGGCGTCGATCACCGCGTCCCAATCGTCCTCCGTGAGGGTCTCAATCGGGCCGCGGATGTTGATACCCGCGTTGTTGACCAGGATATCGATCCGGGCGTTCCACTCGAGCACCCGCGCGACCAGCTCCTCGACCTGGGCCCGAACGGTGACATCGGCGGCCAGTCCCAGCGTCTTGGCCTGGGCTTCCTCGGCGATCGCCTGGGCCGTGGCCTGGGCGGATTCGAGCCCCCGCGCGGTCACCACCACGGCCGCCCCCGCCTGGGCCAAGGCCAGCGCGATCTGACGGCCCAGTCCCCGCGAGCCCCCAGTCACGAGCGCGGTCTTGCCGTCGAGCCGAAACCGATCCATCACCTGTGCCATCGCGTTCCACCCGTCCCATGGAGCCTCGATCACCCAACCCACGTCAGCCTTCACGTTAGCCTGGCCAGCGCCCCAACGAAAAGAGAACTGTCCACCCAGACGGTAATAATCACCGGGCGACTCAGGCAAGTCATTCCCCGAAAACGACCCGAACGGCCGGGTGAGTCGCTCGTCCTGGCGAGAGTTTGCCGGTCTCGCGAGTCACGACGATCCCGGTCACCTGAGCGAGAGTGATGATAATGCGTGGCGATTGCGTAATCGACGTAACGTCTAGGCAATACATACGTTTTGGGAAGCCTGGGCTACTGGGAAAAATAGATAAACATCTTGAAGGGACTTCGGGGGACCGGACGAAACATAGGAGTGAGTGGCGTTCTTACGTCCTTGGCGGAGCCATGGGGCGTGGGAAATGATCAAGCGCCTGAGTCGGATCGGACTGAATTGTGGAGCGTCTTAGATGTTGAGAAAACAGTCGTCGGTCGCGGTCGTGGCCCTTTTCGTGGGTCTGGTCGTGGCGGCGCACCCGGCGCAGGGAGCGAGTTACGCGGGTGGCGCATCCTTGAGAGTTTGCCCCGTGCCCCAGGATTGTTGTGGGCACATCCAATATGAGCTTCAGCGTCAGACGGTTATCCAGAACGTGCCGGAGACCGTTTATGACACTCAGGTCGTGCCGGTGGTGCGGACCGTTACTGAAACGGTCATGCAGCCGCGGACGATTTCAACGGTCAAGAATGTCGTCGAGCAGCACGTGCGAGACGAGGCCTACACGGTTCAGCGCCCGGTTTATCGAACCGTCCAGCAGGAGGTTCGTTACACGGTCGCGCGGCCGGTCGCGCGGACGGTCTGGAAGGACGTGGCCTACACGGTCACGCGGCCGGTTCGCGAGACCCACATGGAGACCCACCCCTACACGGTGAACCGGGCGGTGCGGGAGACGAGCTTCAAGACCTGCGCCTACACGATCAATCAGCCGGTGCAAGAGACGTCTTACAAGGACGTCTGCTATACCGTCTGCCAGCCCGTTCAGGAGACGGTCTACAAGACGGTGCCCTACACCGTTTGCCGCCCGATCCAGAAGACGTGCTACAAGACGGTCGCGTACACCGTCTGCCGGCCCGTTCAGAGGGTCAAATCGCGGTGCGTGCCGTATACGGTCCAGACTCCGGTTCAGTACACCGTCATGCAGTGCCAGTCGTCCGTCGAGATGGCACCCGTGCGACGGTGCGCTTACAAGCAAGTCGCCTACACCGTCTGCCGGCCAGTCCGCGAAACGGTCATGCGCGAGTGCCGTTACACCGTGCAAAAGCCCGTCTCGCGAACCGAGATGCGGACTTGCGGCTATACGGTCCAACGGCCGGTCCGCGAAACGGTCCTCAAGGAATGCCGCTATACCGTCTGCCGGCCCGTCCAGACGACGAGCTACAAGACGGTCTCGCGCACTTGTTACAAGACCGTCACCGAGACCGGCTGTCGCGAGGTCTGTGAAAAGGTCTGTGTCCCCCGCGTGACCAACCAATGCGTGACCAAGACCTGCTACGAGACCGTCGTTCAGAAGGTCTACGTTCCCGGCAAGACGATCTGCGTCAACGGCTGCTTGTATGAGTGCCCGGGGACGTGGTGCGAAAAGACGGTGCGTTGCCCCCGAACGGTGGTCGAAAACGTCGCGAGCACGGTCTACGAGTCCCAGCTTGTTCGCAAGCAGGTCCCGTTCACGATTTGCAAGAAGGTCCCGTTCACGGTCTGTGAGCAAGTCCCGGTGGTCACCTGCCGGATGGTGGCCGAGGAACGCGTTCGCCAGGTTCCCGTGACGACCTGCAGGATGGTGAGCGAGACCCAGGTCAAACAGGTTCCCGTGACCGTGTGCGAATACGTGACCGAGCAGCGCGTGAGGCAAGTCCCCGTCACCGTGTGCAAGACGGTCCAGGAGACGTGCTACAAGACGGTTCCTTATACCGTTTGCACGATGGAACCCCGGACGGTCATGAAGCGCGTGCCGGTCGTGATGACCAAGTATTGCTCGAAGACCGCGTACCGGACCGAGAACTACACGGTCACCGAATACGACCCGGTCAAATGCACCAAGCAAGTGCCCTACGTGGTGACCAGCACGGTTCGCGAGACGGCGACCCGTCAGGTTCCCTGTACGGTCACCCGCATGGTGCCCCGAACCTGCGCCAAGCGCGTCCCGATCACGACCTGCCGGATGGTCTCGCGAACTTGCTATAAGCAGGTCCCCGTGACGACCTGCCGAACCGTGACCGAGACGTGCTATAAGCAAGTCCCGGTGACGACCTGCCGGATGGTCTCGACTCCGTGCGTGAAAAAGGTCTGCCAGACGGTCTGCGAGACGGTTTACGATCCCTGCGTCAAGTACGTGCCGGTGACGACCTGCGAGATGCAAACGATCCCCTGCGTGCGGAAGGTCCCCTACACGGTGTGCCGTCAGGTGGTCGAGAACAAGACCATCTGCTGCCCCGTCAAGGTCTGCCGCCAGGTGGTTGAAAACAAGACCATCTGTACGCCCCGGACGGTCTGCAAGCAGGTTCCGGTCGAGGTCTGCGTGAAGGTCCCCGTGGTGGTCCAATGCCCTCCGGTCGTCATGCCCTCGTCGCAGAGCGTGCTGGCCACGGGACAATCGGTCCCCTACACGACCGTTCCTCCCTGCGACCCGTGCGACAGCCGATATCCGGTGGTCGGTCACAAGTGGGGCCGGCTGTTTCACTGAGATCCGGACGCTCAACCGATTGATGACGCTCCCTGATCACGACGCCCTCGGAGTTCACGCTCCGGGGGCGTCTTCGTTTCCAGGCCAAGGCTCAGGCGGGCGGATCCATCGCGCCTGATTCGATCAGGCGGTCGAGCCCAGCGTGCAACAGGGCAAAGGCCCGGGCGCGGTGGCTCAGGTGGTGCTTGACCAGGGGGCTCAATTCGCCAAAGGTCTGGTGATATTCGGGGATCAAAAAGAGCGGATCATAGCCAAAACCGGCCGCGCCCCGTGGCGCGTGGGCGATTCGTCCGCGGCAGGCGGCCTGGACCTCAAGCCTGGGGGTTCCGCTGGGGTCGGCCAGGCAAAGAGCGCAGCGAAAGCCCGCCCCTCGTTCGGCGTCCGGGCGGTTCATGAGCGCGTCCAGCAGCTTGCGATTATTGGCGGCGTCGTCACAGGGCTCGCCGGCGTAACGCGCGGAGATCACTCCAGGCGCGCCCCCGAGCGCGTCGACCTCGAGCCCGGAATCGTCCGCGAGCACCCACCGTGAGACGCGCCGGGCTTGCTCGACGGCCTTCTTGCGGGCATTGTCCGCGAAGGTCGCGCCGTCCTCCTCGACTTCGACGGCTTCTGGATACTCATCGATCGAGTGGACCTCGATCCTCCCTCGAAACTCCGCGGACGCATGCGCCGGCGCGATCAATTCGGCCATCTCGCCACACTTTTTTCGGTTCCGCGTCCCCAGGACGAGGATGATCGGCCTGGTCGTCGCGTCCACCCCGTTCATGATCTTCACGCTCGCCCTCGGGTTCATGAAAAAGCCGCCTGGGAACCGCGATTGGTGCCCAGACGGCCTATTCTGCTCGACAAACCCGCCTCGCGAAAGAGACCACGGTCTGGCCTTATTCCCGGATCGAGCCCTTGATGGCCTCAAGATCGGTCAGCGAGACCGCCGGTACGATCATCGAATCGAGACCTCGAGAATTCTTACCGCTCTTCATCATCGGCACCGCCAGGCGTAAAAGCTGGTCGCGGAGCTTGCCGGCGTTGGGATCGTCGGGGCGATCGAACGAGCCGACGTAGACCCGGCTCGAGCTGCGATCGTGGAAGACATAGACGGGCTGGCCCAGATTCAGGAACTCGGGCGACTTGGCGAGCTTGTCGGCCATTCGTTCGGCGTCGGTCGCCGCGGTCCGCAGTGGGCTGGTCTTGAGATTGGCCAGAGGGGACGACTCGCCCATCGGACCGTTGAATTGATACGTCGACCGGCCCGAGAAATCCGCGACCTGCAAGCTGAACCGGCCGGGGCAGTTGACCACGCTATGCTGGCCGCGGTTGATCTGGACCAGTAAGCGGTCGCGGGTCTTGGGATAGAGGTTCTGGGCGGCGACGTAAGGATTGGTGGTGCGGATGGCGTAGGAAAGCCCCTTTCGCCACCAATAGGGAGACGACATTCCCTCAAGGCATTTGGGGCTGATCTTGCGAACCGACTTGAGCAGCCGCTCGGAGTCGAGGAGGGTCTTTTCGTTGCCGACCAGGACGGCCGCCTCGTCAAGGGTCCGGATTTTCTCGGGCATGCGGATGCCCGCCCGCATGACGTCGCTGCCAGTCGTCGGCGGGACGCCCCGGATCATGCTCCGCCCGGGATAGTCCTTGGTTCTGAGGATGTAGGCGGGGAGGCCATAATCCTTGCGGAGTTCCTTGACGAGCGCAAGCGCCATCTTTTCCGAGTCGGGTCCGCGGAAGGTCCGGGCCAGGACCATGAAGGGACCGACATCCTTGGTAAGGAGGTAGGGCTCGACGGGTTCGTTTGGTAGGGCGACCGTCGGCGACCTGAGATCGGACGGGGGTGTCAGGTCGGGCAGGCCGCCGTCGCCCTGGACCATTTTGTTCTGGGACTGCTTTTGAAAGAACGGGTCCTTGGCGATCGACTCGAGGGTCGACCGTTGGGGCGGCCCGTTGGATCCGTCGGCCTGTGGAAACGGCAGCCCCGATTGTCCCCACGCGGAACCCGTCGCGACGACAAGGACCGTCGCCGCGCTCAACATCGCTTTCATTGGGAGTTCCTTCTCCTGGCGAAATGGACCCAAGCGTTCGCGCTTCATCGAGCACGATCCGCGCCACGCGGAACCCCGCCTCCCACCGGCCGGGGTTTCCCTGTCAATCGTCCCAAAATCAGGCCCGTCGACGATCAAGCGACGTGGTCGCGAAGGAGGTGCGTCGACCTGCGATCAGGGAGTCCTAACACATTCCCCGAATCTCGCACAGCCCGATTCGGAGGAAATTCGCGGAGGAACAAGGTTTCCGCTCGAACCCTCAGGCGGTCGAGCCCCCCCGGCTTGTCCGTTGAGAGTGGGATTTATACAGTGTGACGCGGGGACGTTACGAACGCGACTTGATGACTATGGATGCGAATCTCGGGGAGACGCCGGCGGGCGTGGCCTCGAATCGCCCGCCGAGGCTGCTTGTGGACGTTGGAGATTCACCCCAAAGGGTGGTCGTCCTGGGCTCGACCGGATCGGTCGGACGCGGGGCGATCGATGTGGTCGAGCACGACGCCGGGGCTCGGCTCAAGCTCTGGGGCCTGAGCGCCCACAGCCGATGGCGCGAGCTCGCCGCCCAGGCCGGCCAGCACCGGCCGCGGTTCGCCGTGGCAAGCGACCCCATCCACGCCCCACGGATCGCCGAGCTGCTCAAAGGAACAGGCGTCCACGTGTTGAGCGGCGAGGATGGCGTGATCCAGATGGTCCAGGACCCCGAGACCGATCGTGTCTGCACGGCCATCGTCGGCGCGGCCGGGCTCCGCGGAACCTGGGCCGCCATTGAAGCGGGCAAGCTCATCGCCCTGGCCAATAAGGAAACCCTGGTCATGGCCGGGCCGCTGGTCATGGATCTGGCCCGAGCGCGGGGCGCGCCTATCATTCCCGTCGACAGCGAGCACTCGGCGATCTTTCAGGCTCTCAAGGCCGGCAACCGGGGCGAGGTCAAACGGGTCATCCTGACATCATCGGGAGGGCCATTTCGCGGCCGGTCTCGAGCCGAACTGACCAACGTCACGACTGAACACGCGCTCAACCACCCCACCTGGCGGATGGGACCCAAGATCACCATCGACTCCGCGACCCTCATGAATAAAGCCCTCGAAGTCATCGAGGCGCGGTGGCTCTTTGACCTCGAGCCCGACCAGATCGAGGTCGTCGTGCATCCCGAGAGTATCGTCCACTCGATGGTCGAGTTCGTGGATGGCAGCATGGTCGCCCAACTCTCCCCCCCAGACATGCGGCTGCCGATTGCGTATGCTTTATCGTATCCCGAGCGTCGGCCCGGCGTGGGCCAGGGGCTGGATCTTTCGCGGGCGCTTGCCCTGCGGTTCGAGCCGCCCGATCGCGAGACTTTCCCCGCGCTCGATCTGGGCTTTGAGGTCATGCGCGTGGGAGGGACGGCGGGCGCCGTCCTGAACGCGGCCAATGAAGCGGCGGTCGCGCGGTTCCTGAAGGGTGAGATTCGCTTTCTCGACATCGCGCGGGCGTGTCGGGCGGTCGTGGACCAGCATACTTTTGATCCTCGACCCACGCTCGATGGGCTCATCGCCATCGACGCCTGGGCGCGCAGGGAGTTGGAACGATGGAATATGTAATGTTGTTCGCCAAGATCGCCAAGGTCGCCGTCGGCCTGGGGTTCGTGATCTTCATTCACGAGCTGGGGCATTTCCTGATGGCGAAATGGAACGGTGTGAAGGTCGAGAAATTCTCGATCGGTTTTGGCCCCACGCTGTTCGGCTGGACAAGGGGCGATACGGAATACGTGCTGGCGCTGCTTCCCCTGGGCGGGTTCGTGAAGATGCTGGGCGAGGGGCCCGAGGACGAGGAAAGCAAATCAACCGATCCCCGGGCGTATCCCAATAAATCGGTGGGAGCGCGGATGGCGATCATCTCGGCCGGGGTGATCATGAACGTGATCCTGGGTCTGTTTTGCTTTTCGTTTTCCTACACCCAGCCGCGCGAGGAGGTCCCGGCGGTGATCGGGTCGGTCGGGGCCGGTTCGCCGGCCTACGCGGCGGGTCTTGAGCCGGGGGACGAGATCGTCGCGATCGACGGGCGAAAGGATCCGAGCTTTTCGCGGCTGTTGCAAAAGGTGGTGCTCTCGGGGTCGGGTGATGTGCTTCATCTGGAGGTCAAGCGTCCTGGTCAGACCCAGGTGATGGCCATGGATGTCGAGCCCCGGCGCGAGACCGACATGGACCGCCCCACGGTCGGCGTGAGTGGCGGCCGGGGGCTGATGGTGTTTGATTTTCAGCCGCCGGCGGGGATGGAATCGCCCCCCACGTATCCCAAGATGAGCGACCAGGATCGCAAGCTCAAGATGGACTATCTGGTCGCCGCCGCTGCCAAGGGGACCGATCCCAAGCCGATGGCGAGCTACGAGGAATACGCCAGGCTGGTGGCCGCCAACCCCGACGCGCCGATCACCCACGTGATCGAGCGAAGACTCATCGGCGAAGGCTCGAATTCAACCTCCGCCGAGAAATTCGAGTTCGTCATTCCCCCGTGCCGGTTCGTGGATTTCGGCGTTCGCCT
>JAKBAP010000372.1 GCA_021808995.1 Planctomycetota bacterium
GCGCCACTTGATCTCGATCGTGCCGTCCTTGAGCCCGCGCTCGCCGATCACGACCCGGAGCGGCACGCCGATCAGGTCGGCGTCGTTGAATTTGACCCCGGCCCGTTGGTCGCGGTCGTCGGTGAGTACGTCGATCCCGGCGGCCTCGAGCTCTTGCTCAAGGGCGGTCGCCTGGCTCATGACCTGCTCGTTCTTGACCTGCAAGGGGACGATGACCACCTCATAGGGGGCGATCGCCAGCGGCCAGAGGATTCCTCCCTTGTCATTCCGGGCCTCGACCGCCCCGGCGATGATCCGGTTCACGCCGATGCCGTAGCAGCCCATGATGACCTCGACCTCCTGCCCGGACTCGTCAAGATACGTCGCCCCCATCGCCTTGGAGTACTTGGTCCCAAGCTTGAATACGTGGCCAATCTCGAGCCCCGCCGTGACCTGGAGCGCCTGCCCGCACCTGGGGCAGGGGTCGCCGGCCTGGGCGTTTCGCAGGTCGAGCGCGCCATCGACCGGGAAATGGACGCCGGGAACGACCCCGGTCAGGTGGATGTCGACCTCGTTCCCGCCAACGACGACCGTCTCGAGCGCGGCGATCGCGCGATCGACGAGCATCGGGATCTTGATCGCGATGGGGCCCAGGAAACCCAGCGGAGCGCCCGTCGCCTTCTCAACCTGAAGCGCGTCGGCCGCGACCAGGGTGGTCGCCCCAAACGCACGCCTGAGCTTGGCCTCGTTGAGCTCGTGGTCCCCTCGCAGGAGCGCGGCCACGGGCTTGTCATCGGCGAGATAAACCAAGAGCTTGGCCGAGCTCGTCTCCGGCACGCCCAGAAATTCGCAAACCTCGCGGATCGTTCGCCGGTTGGGGGTCGCGACCTTCTGGGGGGCGGGCAGGTCCGCTTTCGATCCCGCCTCGGACCGGGTTCCGGCCCCGATCGCCGCGCGCTCCTGATTCGCCGCGTAACCGCAGGCCGAGCACTGGATCACCGTGTCCTCGCCCGTGGAGCAGGGGATCATGAACTCGTGGGACGATTCCCCGCCGATCGGCCCGCTTTCGGCCTCGACCACCACGTAGGGCACGCCACAGCGATCAAACACCCGGCAATACGCCTCGTACATCGCGTCGTAGCTCTGGTTGAGCTGCTCGACGCTCGCACCCAGGCTATAGGCGTCCTTCATCAGGAATTCCCGCGTCCGGACCACGCCGAACCGCGGCCGGGGCTCGTCGCGGAACTTGGTCTGAATCTGATACAAGGTCACGGGGAGCTGCTTATACGACCGGATCAGATCCCGCGTGAGGTCGGTGATGACCTCCTCGTGGGTCGGCCCAAGCGCCATCGCGTGGGACTTGCTCACGGTGAGCTTCATCAGGAGGTCGCCGTATGCCTCGTATCGACCCGATTCCTTCCAGAGCTCGACCGGCTGGAGCGCGGGCATCAGGAGCTCGAGAGCGCCCGTCGCGTCCATTTCCTCGCGAATGACGCGGATGGCTTTTCGCAGCACCCGCAGCCCGAGGGGCAGATACGTGTAAGCGCCCGCCCCAAGCTGGCGGACCATGCCCGCGCGAAGGAGCAAGACGTGGCTCGGGGCCACGGCGTCGGCGGGGGTTTCCTTGAGGGTGGGAATCAGGGCTCGCGACCAGCGCACAATTCAAACCTCGCTCATGAATAATGGATCTGGGATCGCCGTGAGGGTGTCCGCCGGGAGCGTTATGCTCGCGGACCACGACGAAGCAGGGATCATATCATAAACCACGCCCGTCGTTCCCTAGGAATCGGGTGTCGATCCGCGGGGCGCGAGATTGCGCCGGTCGATCGTTCGACAGTGTCATGAGCGGCTCTGGGGCGGGGGCGACGGATCTCGGATGGCCTGCTCTCCGACCCTGACGGCCCGCACGAACGCGGCGACCTTGGCGAGATCCTTGCGCCCAGGGGCCGATTCCACGCCGCTGGCGACGTCGACCACCAAGGGCCGCACACGCGCGACCAGCCGGGCGACATTGCCTGGATTGAGCCCGCCGGCCAGGATCAGCCGGGGCGTTCCGGCGATCAGGTCGAGAAGCTCATCAGGAACGGTCTGGCCGGTCCCGCCAGCCTGCCCGGGGACGTAGGCGTCGACCAGCACGCCCTCGAGCGCGACCCCCAGATCGAGCGCATCGTGAATGAACGCCGTGACGCGTGGCCAATCGGCCAGCGAACCAAGGCGGAACGCCTTGATTACCCGCAGATCGGCCAACCGAGCGGCGTCCGCGGGGGTCTCATCCCCGTGGAGTTGGACACCCCAGAGGCCGACTGCCCGGGCGACCTCACGCACGCGCTCGATAGGCTGGTTGACAAAGACGCCGATCGGTCGCGTGGAGGGGGGCAGGGCAGCCGCGATGTCGGCCGCCCGTTCAGGCTCGACGTAACGGGGCGAGGGCCGGTGGAAATTCAGGCCGAGCCAGTCAGCGCCGGCGTGGGCGCAGGCGACCGCCTGGTCGACATCGACCACCCCGCACACCTTGACAAGAACGCGCGAAGTCGCCACCGACCCTCTTTCGCGAACCGCGCTCGCGCGTCAGGACGTGACGAGCTTGTCGAGCGAGGCCTTGAATTTGTTCTCGGAATTGACGCCGATCAAGCGGTCGACTTCCTTACCGTGCTGGAAGACGAGCACGGTGGGAATCGCGGAGATCCGCAGATTTCCGGGCGTCTCCTGATTTTCATCGGTGTTGAGCTTGCCGACCTTGACCTTGCCGTGATAGTCGGTCGCGAGCTTCTCGATCACCGGCTGAAGCGAGCGACAAGGACCGCACCAGGGGGCCCAGAAATCAACGACCACCGGGATCGTCGAATCGAGGACCTCCGACTTCCAGTTCCCGTCGGTGAATTCCATCAACCCGCTTGCCATGACAGATGCCTCATCAATCCGCGAAAGTCCATGACCGAGCCAGAGTTACCGCGAATCGAGTACATAATCCCCGGCTCGTATAACGCATTATATGGAGGCCCGCGATCGAGTCAACGGTGCGGTCGCCTGCCGCCGGGCCCCCGAAATTGGGCTGTTTCCTCACACCGTCCGTCGGGTCGAGACGAGCTCGGGCTCGGCGAGATAGAGGAGCCGGCCGCAGCTCATGCAAAACGAGAGCGAGACGCCGTTGATGAGCTCGTTCATCACCTGGGCCGTGACGGCCGTATAGCAGCCCAGGCATGCGCCGTCCGGTCCCTCGCAGGCGGCCAGGGCGTCCGCGCCGTAGCGAGCGATGATGCGGCGATATTGATCGCGGTGGGCTTCGGGGATGATCGACTCGCCGGCGATGATGGCCGCCTCGAGCTCGCGGAGCTGGGCCGCCTGGGAGGCCGCCTGGTCGTCGATCTGTTTCTTCAGGTTGGCGATCTCGTCGCCGGCACGCTTGACCTCGGCCTCGAGCCGGGCGACCTCCTTGGCCTTTTCGTCGATCGTGTCAAAGGCATGCAGGATGTCTTCCTCGAACTTGGACTTGGACGAGGCATCGTGAGCGATCTGATTCTGGATCGCCTTGTATTCCTCGTTTTTCTTGACCTGGTTGAGCTTGACCTTGTAGTCATCGATCTTGGTTTCGACTCCCTGGAGCAGGTGCTCGTGCTTCTTGAGCAAGACCTTGGCTTCCTGGAGGGCCTTCTTGGCGGTCTCGAGCTCGTTCTGGCGGATCTGGAGGGCGGCCTGGCGAGCGGCCACGGTCTTGGGGCCGGAGGTGAGACGATCCCGAAGCGCGCGAGCGCGCTGATGCAGGTGGTGGAGATCACGGAGATTTTCGGCCGTCGCGGGCATTAGACTGGTCCTCACCCATGAGGTCGGGGGATCCTGGAAGGGGCCTTTGATGGTCGGTCGGTCACGGGGTCGCCGGCGGGTCCCAATAACGAAAAAACCCCCGGCCGCCAGCGGCGTCCGGGGGTTATTGGAAGCTCAGCCCGTACTCTCGAGGAAACCCTCGAGCTGTCGACTTCGCACGGGATGCTGCAATTTTCGCACGGCCTTGGCCTCGATCTGACGCACCCGCTCGCGAGTCACCTTGAAGATCCGGCCGACCTCCTCAAGGGTGTAGGTGTAGCCATCGCCCAGGCCGTACCGGAGCTTGATGATTTCGCGTTCGCGGTAGGTCAGGGTCTTGAGGACGGAGTCGATCTTTTCCTTGAGCATCTCCTGAGTGGCGGCGTTGATCGGGCTCTCGGCCGCCTCGTCCTCGATGAAGTCGCCAAAGTACGAGTCCTCACTCTCGCCAACCGGGCGATCGAGCGAGATCGGATGGCGCGAGATCTTCATCACCCGCCGGGTTTCCTCGACCGAGATATTGGCCGCGCGGGCCGTTTCCTCGATGGTTGGCTCGCGTCCCTTTTCCTGGAGCAGCTTCTTGGAGACGTTGCGGAGCTTGGACATCGTCTCGATCATGTGGACCGGGATCCGGATCGTCCGAGCCTGGTCGGCGATCGCCCGGGTAATCGCCTGGCGAATCCACCAGGTGGCGTACGTGCTGAACTTGTAGCCCCGGCGATATTCGTACTTGTCCACCGCCCGCATCAGCCCCGTGTTCCCTTCCTGGATCAAGTCCAGGAACGAGAGTCCGCGGTTGCGGTACTTCTTGGCGATCGACACCACGAGCCGGAGGTTGCCCCCCGACAGTTCACGCTTGGCTTGCTCATACTGGCGAAACCGGATGTTCATCAGCTCGACCCGCTTGGTGAGCGATTTCGGATTCTCGAGCGTGATCCGCATCAGGTCCTTGAGTTCCTTGACCAGATTGGCGCGGTCATCCTTTCCGCCCCGGCCGAGCCTCATCTGCTTGAGCTGATGCTTGATGTCGTTCATGCGGGCGGCGACCTGTTCGAGCCTTCGCATGAGGGGCTGGATTTTCTGGGTGCGGATCGAGAGTTCCTCGACCAGCATGACGTTCTTGAGCCGCCGCCGCTTGATGCGAGTGACCAGGGCGTTTCGCGTCAGGGTGTCGCGTTCGCGGACAAGCTCGCGGAACTCCCGAACGTTGGCCTCCATGAGGGGCTTGAGGGTGTCCAGGTTGTGTTGCATTCGGCCCAGGATCTGGTCTTTTTCCAGATTCTCGGTGACCGAGACCTTGATCGTGCGATCAAAGGGAAGCTCGCCCTCGTGGACCTTTTTGAGGGTGTCGACGGCCTGGGTGAGGGCGTA
>JAKBAP010000373.1 GCA_021808995.1 Planctomycetota bacterium
AAGTTCGTCGACATCCAGTACGACCGCAATGATATCGCCTTTGAACGGGGCAAATTCCGGGCCCGGGGCGACGTGGTCGAGATCTGGGCCGCCTATGAGGAAATCGCCTATCGCATCGAGCTCTTTGGCGACGAGGTCGAGCGGCTGGCGACCATCGACCCGCTCACCGGCACGGTCCTCTCGACCCACAACGAGCTTTATGTCTACCCCGCCAAGCACTATGTGCTTCCTCCCGAGAGGGTTCAAGGGGCCGTGGCCAGCATCGGGCAGGAGCTGGAGGAGCGGCTCCGGCAGCTCAAGGACGCGGGCAAGCTGCTCGAGGCCCAGCGGCTGGGGGCACGGACGCGCTATGACATGGAAATGCTGCTCGAGGTCGGCTATTGCTCGGGCATCGAAAACTACTCTCGGCATCTGGCCGAGCGTCAGCCTGGCGAAACACCGACGACGCTCCTGGATTTCTTTCCCGACGACGGCCTGCTGATCATGGACGAATCGCACGTGAGCGTCTCCCAGATTCGGGGGATGTTCGCGGGCGATTTCAGCCGCAAGAGCACCCTGGTCGAGCATGGCTTTCGGTTACCGAGCGCGCTTGACAATCGGCCGTTGCGGATCGACGAGTGGGAAAAAAGGATCGCGCGTCGGCTCTTTGTCTCGGCCACGCCCGGCGATTACGAGACGACGATGTCGGGGGGCGAGGTGGTCGAGCAGATCATCCGGCCGACGGGCTTGATCGACCCGATCGTGCGTGTCGAGCCCGCGCGGGGCCAGGTGCCCGCGCTCCTGGTCGAGATCCGAGCCCGCGTGGCCAGGGGCGAGCGGGTCCTGATCACCACCCTCACCAAGAAACTCGCCGAGGAACTGTCGCGATACCTCAAGGAACAGGGCCTGCGGTGTAAGTGGCTCCATTCGGAGCTCGACGCCTTCGAGCGCGTCACCATCTTGAGAGAGCTCCGCGAGGGGGCCTTTGACACCCTGGTCGGCGTCAACCTGCTTCGCGAGGGGCTCGATTTGCCGGAGGTCTCGATGGTGTGCATCCTGGACGCCGACAAGGAGGGCTTCCTCCGCAGCGAGACCTCGCTGATCCAGACGATCGGGCGCTCGGCCCGGCACGTCAACGCCGAGGTGGTCCTGTACGCCGACAAGATGACTCCGTCAATGCAACGGGCAATCGACGAGACCAATCGCAGGCGCAAGATGCAGATCGAATACAATCAGGCCCACGGGATCACGCCTGAGACGATCAAGAAGGCGATTCGACGTGGCATCGAGGAAGAGATCGAGGCCCGCACCGTCGCCCGGCGGGCGGTGGGTCGGGACGAGACCCAAGAGGCGAGCGCTGAGTACCTGGCCGCCCTCGAGGCCGAGATGCTCGACGCGGCCGAGAAGCTGGATTTCGAGCGCGCGGCCTCCCTTCGCGATAAAATCATGCAAGCTAGGGGCGACTCCCATGGGCGTCCAGGCGCTTCACCCCAGGCGGGAAGCGCCCGGGCCAAGGCGAAATCACGCGGCAAGGCCCGGCCACGTCAAACCTGACCCCATTGATTCGGGATCCACTAATCGTTTCATCCCTTTATCTTACTTCGCGAGGTGATCTCCATGTCGGTTCGGTTTTGCAAGCATGATGCTCGTGACAGGAATGCCCTCGGACGCCGATCGGCGGGGGCGTTCGCGATTCTCCTCGCGACGACGCTGGGCTCGGGTTGCGATGCCGACCCCTTCACCCTGCCCGAGCGTGAAGAACTCAAAGTCGAGTCGACAACCGTCGTCAGACCCGACTCGACATCCAGCACGTCCTCGCCCGAGGCCAGGTCGATCGAACTAGTGATGGACCGGCACGATCCCGAGGAGTCGGAGATCGTCAGGGCGGCCGCGCGTACGCAGGCGGGTCGCGAGCGGGTTCGGCTGCGAATTAGCGCCCTTGAGAACTCGGACCTCTCGTCGCATCAGGCCGAGCTCGTGAGGCAAGCGGCCGAGCGAAAGCCCGTCGCCGTGATCGTCGAACCGGCCGACCCCTCCGACCCTCGGCTGGCCCAGGTCGTCGCGGAGACCAGCGTCATCACCCCCGTCTTCGTGCTCTATCGGCCTCTGGACGGGCTCAAAAAGGAGGGCTCGGCCGCGACCAAGCCGGCTCGCGGACGGGTGATCATGATCGTGCCCCCTTCGTTCACGGAATCGGCCGGCCAGCTCGTGGCCTCCGCCATTCGCAACGCCAAGAACGCCAGCCTGGACCCCACCGCGGGGGCGATCGTCGTCGTCAACACGGTCAGCGATCCCTTCGTCGATGAGCGAGCGCGGGCGATTCGCGACCAGCTCAAGCGGGCCGGCGTCAAGGAGGTGAACGAGATTCGCTTTGCCTCGCGAGTCGAGGACTGCGTGAGGCAACTGACCGAGCGGCTCAAGAAAGACCCCAAGCCCACGCTGGTTTTCGGCGTCGATTCCCCGAGCATGAGCGGCTGCCGCGAGGTCTCGAATCAACTTGTCGAGGAGCGCCCGTTCATCACGGCGGGCTATTCGGCGGACGAACAATTAGGGATGACCGCTCGGTCTGGCGACCTGGCCGCGGTGGCCGATTTCATGCCAACCCGGCTCGTGCGCAAGGCCATCGCCATGGCCGCCGAGGTCGCGGATGGGAAAGCGGTTCCCGACACGATCGAGCTGGCCATCGTGTTCCACGACTCGCCATCGAGCACGGGAATTCCCCGAACTCAGAGCTTTTACAAGTCGCGTGGGAATCTCCCCACGTCCCTCGAGAAGAAATGAACGAATCGCACGCGCCATCCTCGATCCCGCCCCGTCCCCGCGGCTTTGGCCTCGCGGAAGACGCGTGCCTGCGGGCGCTCTTGCCGCTAGTCCTTGACGAGGACCTGGGCACGGTCGGCGATCTGACGTCGACCGCGCTCATTCCAGCAAGCGCGCGCTGCGAGGGCTGGCTGGTCGCGCGGGGCGAGGGGGTGCTGGCGGGGATGGCCGTGGTCGAGCGGCTGATCGCGCGTTTTCAGCTCGAGCCCGGCTGGCGGCCGTTGTTTCATGACGGCGACCGCGTCCGAGCCGGCGACCGATTGGCGCGGATCGAGGGGCCAGTTCGGTCACTCCTGGCCCTTGAGCGCATCGCTCTTAATTTCCTCCAATGGCTCTCGGGCGTGGCGACCCTCACGGCCCGCTACGTCGCCGCCGTCGCGGGGACGAGCGCCCGCGTCCTCGACACTCGCAAAACCACCCCAGGCTGGCGGGCACTCGAGAAATACGCCGTCCGAATGGGGGGGGGCGACAACCACCGGATGGGCCTCTTCGACGCGATCCTGATCAAGGACAACCACCTCGACTGGCTCGCGGCGAGCCAGCCAGGCGCTGACCCGATCGCGATCGCCGTCCGAGCAGGCCGATCGAGCGCTCCGGCGGGGAGCCTGCTCACCCTTGAAGTCGACTCGCTCGATCAGTTCGCACATGCCCTTCCGCTGGGGCCCGACGTGATCCTGATCGATAACTTTAGCCCCGATCAAGCCCGCCAGGCCGTGGCCCTCCGCGATCAGTCGGCGCGGGGGATCTTGATCGAGGCGTCGGGGGGCGTCACGCTCGAAACCGTGGCCGCCATCGCCGCCGCCGGTGTTGATCGAATCAGCGTGGGGGCGCTCACCCATTCGGCCCCCGCGCTCGACGTGGCCCTCGATTTTACCACACCCCCCAACATCCCTTTCTCCGGATGAGCCCCGTGCCATTCCGCGGCGACCCCCCACTCCTCAATATCACGCTTTTGACAGCGCTCAGACAAGCCGACGGAGCTTTCGTTTCCCCTTCCGAATTGGGCGCTGATCCCCTGACCGTCGCTCGCGACATCGACGCCCTGATCGATTTCGGATTCCCGATCGAGCGCGACCCCCAAGGCCGGTCAGCCTATCGAGGACCCGCTCCGC
The DNA here is from genome assembly GCA_021808995.1 of Planctomycetota bacterium. Lineage (GTDB taxonomy): Bacteria > Planctomycetota > Planctomycetia > Isosphaerales > Isosphaeraceae > JAKBAP01. Next base: position 3,912 of record JAKBAP010000373.1, read on the forward strand.
GACTCTGCCCCGACCAGATCGAACACCAGCTCGAGCCCCGCTGGATCGGCCACCGGATCGCCGTCTGGCGCAAGGTCTCGTCGACCAACGATCTCGCGGCCCAAGCAAGCAGGTCGCGCTCCAACGCGGGGCTCGTCGTGCTCGCGGAAGAGCAGACACGCGGGCGCGGGCGGCGAGGGCGTGCGTGGGTCGCGCCCCCAGGGACGTCGATCCTGATGTCGGTCTTGATTTTTCCCCCGCCGCGGCTGGTCTCAACCCTTGAGCAGGCGACTGGCCTGGCCTGGCTGACCGCGCTCGCGGCGGTCGCGGCCGCGGAGACGGCAGCCCGATGGACGAGCGAGGAGCCCTCGATCAAGTGGCCCAATGATGTCCGGGTCGGCGCTCGAAAAATCGCTGGCGTGCTCGTGGAACGGGCGGCCGGCGGCGGGGCGGTCATCGGCGTCGGGCTCAACGTCAATCTGGCCGTCGAGCAATTCCCCCCCGAGCTCCGGTTGGGCGCGACCTCGATCCAGCTCGAGCACGGACGGCCCGTCGACCGATCCGAGGTCGCCAGAACCCTCATTCGCCGCCTCGACCACTGGTATGACCTCAGCCTCGCTCATGGACCCGGGCCCCTGACCGAGGCCTGGCGCGCTCGCTGTGAGCACCTGGGCCGCCTGGTCGAGGTCGCAACCCCAGCGGGCAGGGTCACCGGGTTCCTGATCGATCTCGATCCCGAAACAGGCGCAACCCTCCGGACCCTGCCCACCCACGAACCACTCCCCTCTCACACCCAGACCACCATCCCCCTGGCCCACGTCCTCAATATCCAGGAATGGTCCCAAGACCCACACAACCACCCGATCCCCCACGACTAGCAAGTCCCCAGAACCACGATCGAGCGAGTTCCACCAACCCCTCTCGCGGACGGAAGCCGCCGCGTCGCCCGTCTCGGCTTTTTCTTGAAAGACGGCAAGATCTCGTTGACAACCCCAGGCACACCATGATAGCTTTTCGAGTGCATCGACTGAAACACGTACCTGCATCCTTTGTGGGACATGAATCATGCGTGGCGTGGACTCTCTTCGTGGCTCTCTCGCCTTCGCCATTCCGCTGATTCGCGTACAAGCCTCCTCATCCGTGGCGTCTGTCCCTGAATGATTCTTCTCTCGCTCGTCGGCTGCGAAACCAAGGATGTCTCGACCGCCGGCAAGACCTCGGACCAAGCCGAAGCCGTCGATCATCGTTCGAACTCGATC
>JAKBAP010000374.1 GCA_021808995.1 Planctomycetota bacterium
GTCAAGCCTGGGCCGTGGGGCCACTCCCTGGGTTGAGAGGAGTCCCCGGAAAACACACAAGGCCGCCCAAGCAATTGCCTGGGCGGCCGTGATTGGTCGCCTGTTCCTTGGGAGATGAATCCGACCTCAGTACTGGTCGGATCCGACAACCTCGCCGCCATTAGTGGAACCGATCGACATCCAGACCATCTGCTGGACCGAGCTCTTGACGAACCGGACCGAGCCGTCCGAAAACAGCACGTTCACGCCGCCTGGGTGGAGGCTGCTGGGGACGTGAAGATGACCAAAGTCCACGCCGCAGCCGGCCGCGCAATCCCACCGACAGCCGGAAAACTGATACTGGCTGGAGTTGGGCGTGAGGATGATGTTGGTGAGGCTGAGCCCCGGCGAACCCGTCTGCCAGCGGAGGCCACGGTCGTTGTTCGAGCCGGCCTGGCCCGACTGAATCATCGTCATGCATTGCTGGGCGACGGACATGACGGCCGGCAGATTGCTGCGGGCGTCGTACAGGAGAAGCGAGCAAGGAACGGTCCCAAGAACCCCTGAGATGTACTGTCGCCAGGGGAGCGTGCGATTGTTGAAGCAGCCGACCAACCCCTCGACAAAGCAAATCGTGTTCGAGGTGCCGTCGGTGATATCCCGGATTCCATACGACGTGTTTTCCGGAGCGAACACGCCGTTGGTCTGGTTGGCCCAGGGGTTCGTGCCGGTACCAAACGAACCATAGTAATTATTGATGTGGTCGTTGCCGGACTTGGCGTCCGAGGGGCACAGGAACGACGCGACCTTCATGTTCCAGACGGTCGCGTTCACGCTCGCGCCCTGCCCGTACCAGATGTCCCAGCTAAAATTGCAGGCATTGTAGACCGGGAGCTGCTCCAGATAAGGGAGCATGAGCGCGTGCGCGCTAAACGTCCCCCACGAGGTTTGCGTCCCGACGTAGGAATAACCGATCGTGTTCCCCATCGGGAACGTGCCGACCGCCTGGTGGTAATTGTGCATCGCGAGACCAATTTGCTTGGAATTGTTGACGCACTGGGCGCGGCGAGCCGCCTCGCGAGCGGATTGGACCGCGGGAAGCAAGAGCGCGATCAAGACCGCGATGATGGCAATCACCACCAAGAGCTCGATCAGCGTGAAGCCGGAACGACGAAAACGAGTCATAAGCACACTCCGGAAAATAAAGACAGACCGATCCGAGGACGAACCGACGCCCCGAGGGGAGAGATCCTGAACCACCGCGGGCTTATTCGCGACCTGAAATGTCATTCAGGCCCGCGGGGAGACCCATGCCCATGAACCGCCGCGATCAAATGATCCCAAAACACGCGAGGACCGGAGTAACGACGAAAAGAGAGAGGCCCGCGTGGCTCATCGATCCACATGATCGCGACCGATCTTCCCTGCTTCCTTGAAAGAAATCAGAAACCGCGTGACGTGTCGGAACGAGGCCGAGGGAATGTCTTCCAAAACGCGCGAACCAGACAAAGCGCTCGGAATCTTCCCTCCCCGCTCTCGCTCCCACAACCGTCTTGGAGCTTACTTGGCCTTGGCCTTGGGCTGGGTCTTGCTATTCATGAATTCCTTCATCCCGTCCTGGATCCCTTGATCGGCTTTCTTGGCTTCCGGCGATTGCTGAACCTGGGTGCCGTCACCGCTCTCGCCACAGCCGGCGACAAATCCCAGGACGCAGGCCGACCCCAAAACCACGACAAAACCCAACAGGACGGTTCTCATTCCGAGCATTCGTAGCGACTCCCGCGGTCATTGACGCGATCCACGAAATCTCCACGCCAGGGCCGGGAGTCCATGCTCGCGTCAAGATTCGATGATGGTTTCGGTCAGGTGATAACGACACGAGCACGAGGCACGACAGTCAACCCAATCGCGATAATATCAAGACGCAACTGTAACGCGGAAACTGATTGATGGGCTAACTCATTATTAAGCTAATAACATTATCGCCCGGAGTCAAGCCATCTAAACTCGACTCGAACCGTCGGAAAAGACCCCGAGAAATCCAGGATCAAACCGACCGAGAGCAGGGAATCGACGAGCAAATCAAGCGTGGTCACAACCCGCGAAATCAGGCTTTCCAGAGGCCAATCACAAGTCCTATCTTTTACGTTATTAGTGGTATCGAACGGATGGTTCCGGGCGCGACTCGGGATTGCTGATTCCTGTAAATCAGGGTTGGATCCGAGACAAAAGAGCGCGAAATTTCTCGAGCATGGGACGCCAGTCCGGGGATTGAGCCCGGCTGGAGAGTTCACGGGGGTCGTCGTTCTGGTCGAAGAGCTGTTCGCGTCCATCGCCCTGGCTACGAATGTAGACCAGATCGCCCTCGGCCAGCGCGGCCAGGGGCCCCCGAGAGGCGGGTGATCGCCCTTGGTTGGGGTTCAAGGGATTGGGAGACACGAGCTCGGAGAGCACGGGTGAGGGAATCGAGGATTCGGATTCCCGCTCGCCTGGGCCGTTCCAGAATCGGCTCAAGCTTTCGCCGGAGAAGGGATGAGCCTCGCCCGGTCGCGCGAGCTCGGCGATGGTGGCTGGGATCTCGCGAAGGCTCACGAATCGGCGTACGGCGACGGGGGCTTGACCGCGGCCTTTCGGGGGCACGATCACGAGGGGCACCCGGATTTCGGTGCGATAGAGGCTCTCGCCGTGATCGAAGAGGTCGTGCTCGCCGAGCCCTTCGCCATGGTCGGCCGTGACCACCAGGAGGGTTTGATCCAGGATCCCCCGGCGCTCGAGATTCTCGATGAGCGCCCCGAGCTGCCCGTCAAGGAACGCGAGGCAGTTGTCATACGAATCCCGCGCGAAGGCCAGCGCCTGGGGCGGGAGTCGGGTTTTGTCGAGCGCTTGCCACCCCTCGGCGAGAAACAGCACGTCGGCCTCCGATTGGGGGCCAGGTCCGAAGGGAGAGCCGACCCCGGGTGGCAAGACGTAGGGCGCGTGGGCATCGACATAGTTCAAGAACGCAAAAAAGGGTCGCCGGGGTTCCTTCCTTCGCGTTAGCCAGTCGAGAAGCTCGCGATTGACCACGTGGGCCCCCTTGCGCTCGCCGGCCGCGAGCTTGATGACCTCGAATCGCGCGGCCGGGAGCAAGGGAGCGAAATTGGCCAGGGATTTCAGGGTGAGCTCGACCAGGGCGGCCGAACGGATCGCACCCGCCGTGTCGAGCACATGGTCCTGGTAGTGAGTGAAACCGCGATCGAGCCCGCTATCATAGGAACAGTAAAAGGTATTGCCGACGAAACCGGCGGTCGCGTAGCCCTGACGACCGAGGAATTCGGCGAGGGTGGTCGCGGAGCCGGGGATTGGGCGCATCCATTGGACGCCGAGCTCGTGGGGCCATCGGCTGGTGAACAGGGTCGCGTGCGAGGCCAGCGTCCAGGGGGCGGCCGACCGTGCCTGGTCGAATCGGACCCCTCGCTGGGCCAGTCGGTCGAGATTGGGGCTGGTCGGGCGTTCGTATCCATAGAGGCTTAGATGATCCGCTCGCACGGTGTCGAGCACGATCAGGAGCACGTTGGGAGCGCCCGCCGCCGGCAACGGCCGCGCGTCCTCCTGGCGTTGCTTGCGCCAGTCACCGAGCAGGATCGAGCCCCCCTGGATCGACACCAGGGCCGCCAGTACCGCGAGCCCCCAGGGGAGCCTCGCGCGGATGATCGCCCAGCGCCCCATGATCACGGGGGCGAGCCACGAGGCGATCCCGAGTGACAACAGCAGCCAGGCCTCGGGATAGACTCCTCGCCCGGCCGCGAGCAGCATCGGGAGCCACAGGAAGCCAACCAACAGCCGCGGTCCCAGCCAGCCGCCCAGCCGGGGCCTCGCGAACATCAGCAGCGCCAGCACGCCGCCAAAAAACACGAAGACGGCCAGATTCACCACCGGAACCAGCCAGACGAAATGCCGGGTCATGAGATAGAGCTGGTCGGTGGTGCTCAGAGACCGGCGGGCCACGCGGGCGGCCACCTCGAGCTCGCCCGCGGCCAGCCCGCACGCGACCGAAAGCAGCATGAGGTCAAGCGCGCCAGGTCGTTGGGCTGCCGGCTTCAGGGAGGTCTCGGGTCTCGTCGGGTCGAGGGTCATGGAGCTCCTTTCACGAACGATTCGCCCTTATTCCATGATAGCTGAGTGGCCTTCGCCAAGGTTCGGGCGCGAGACGAGGGGCTCGAGGTTTTTTTGTCCCGGTTGTCGGCTGTCGGTGTTTTTGCCTATCTTGACCTCATGAACGCGATCCGCCGCGGATCAAGTCGTCTCCGCGAGCGAAGGATTGCCAGGGCCGGTCGAACGGGGCGGGTTTTCACGCGGCCCCTTGAACTGGAGGGTTCGCGGCATGCCGCCTTGGGCGAAACGCAATCGGGTCGTGATCGGGATCCTCGCCGCGTTCGTGCTCTTGGCGGCCGGGGTGGGGATGCGCTGGGGGCCGGCGCGGTACTTTCCGGGGCTCGTGGAGCAGGCTCGGGCGGCCTATTCGCGGGGTGACTGGCAAGCGGCCTCGACCCTGGCCGGCCGCCGCCTCAAGGACACTCCCGAGGATCCCGAGGCGCTTCGGATCGCCGCCCGCTCGGCCGCACGCCAGGATCGCGACCAGGCCGCCGCCACGATCTACACCCGCCGGAACGTGGGGACGCGCACGCCCGAGGATGACTTTCTCCTGGGCCGGGCCCTCTCGCGAATCGGCCAGGCCGACGCGGCCCTGGAAGCCTTCGAATCGGCACTCAAGGGAAATCCCGACGACCCCGAGATCCTCGATTTCCTCTGCCGCCTCTATTATCAAAAAGATCGCTACTACGCCTCTCAAGGGGCCGCCCTCAAGCTCGCCAATCATCCCGCCTGGGAGGCCAAGGCCCAGCTCATGCTGGCGCTCGCCCGCGCTGAGCTCGAGGACCCCGCCGGTGTCGCGAACGCACTCGGACGCTGGCTCGAGCTCGATCCCCAAGGACTCTCCGCCGCTCCCGATCCCCCACGAACATACCAGATCCTGCTCGCTCGATCGCTCCTCAAGGCCCGACGACCCGCCGAGGCTCGGACCCTCCTGGAAACCCTCCTCAAGACCGGACCAGATCCCGAGGCATCCTGGCTGCTCTCTCGCTCATGGCTCCAGGAAAAAAACGTCCCCCGGGCCGAG
>JAKBAP010000375.1 GCA_021808995.1 Planctomycetota bacterium
AGTCCCCGTGCCTCGAGCAAGACCGCCTGGGGCCGTTCCTTCTCGCTTTTTTGAACCAGCCTCGCCTGCTCGATCGCCTGGTCATAGTTGCCCATCGCAAGCTGGGTTTGCCCCAGCAACAGCCGGACGTCAAGCTGCCGCGGGTCGCGCTCGATCGCCTCCCCGTAGGCCTGGGCCACCTGGTCGACCTTGCCCATCACGGTCGAAAGCCGCGCCCTCAGCATCGGGCCCAGGGTCGAGGCCTTGTCGAGCTTGTCGATCTCGCGGGTGATCTCGACCGCTCGCTCGAAATCCCCCTTGCGCGCCACCAGGTCGCACTCAGCCTGAAGATAGACCAGATCGCTGGGGTGCTTTGTCCGCAGGTCGCGAATCATGAGGGCCGCCTGGTCGTAAAGCGATTGCTCGCGATCGGTCTGGCCCCTCGCGGCCGCCGACCCGGCGTCGAGCGAGATCATCTGAACCAGGGCCGCGGCAAGGTTGGAATCCTCCGGGGCGTCCTTTCGCAGGACCCGCAACAGATCGGCCGCCTTCGTGAATTCGCCTCGATCGCGATAAACCTGGACCAGATAGCGCTTGGTCGCCGTGTTCTTGGGGTCGTTCGCGCGTTTCTCGATGAAAGCGAGGGCCTCCGACGGTTGACCTTTTGAGATCAGGGCCGTGTATTTGGCCTGGGCGAGCTCGAGCGAATCGGGGAGCCGTTCGAGCCCGACATCAAGGGCGGCGATGGCCCGGTCGATGGCGTTGGTGGCCGGCGGAGTCTCGTTTTCAACCGCCGCGTGCATCAAATACAGCACCGCCGGCGCGGTCGGGGCGTTCTTCCTTCCGGCCGCGTCGATGGCTTTCTTGAGCAAGCTGGAAGCCTGGGTATACTCCTTGGCCTTGAGCAGCAAATAGGCCCGGCTCACCGCCGCCCCAGGATGCGCGGGATTCGACTGAAGAACATAGTCAAGCTGCGCCAGCGCGGGCTCCAGCTCCCCCTGTTGGCGATAGAAATTGGCCCCGCGAACCCGGTCATCGTCGCTGGGAGGGTTCTTGGGATCGTTCAGGATCACGGCGATTTCACGCTTCGCGGCGGCCCAGTTTCCCTGCCCCGTGTAGGCCGCCACCAACTGCCAGTGATCGCTCCGGGAGAGCCCCGCCCCATCGCGCCCGCTCTTCAATTCCAGGAACCGCTTGACCGCGTCGTCCAGTGAACCCTTTCGCATCGACAGATTCGCGAGCGCGGACTGGGCCGCCATCAACAGGCTCGTCCCTGAATCGACTTCCTTCACCGGACGCGCCCGAACCAGGTTCTCGAGCGATCTGGCCGCTTCCTCAACCATCCCCGTCCGGCCGTCCAAGCTCGCCTTCCAGAACTGGACAACCTTGTTGTCGGGATCCTTCTTGAGGGCCTTGTCGAAATGCACGACCGCCTCCGAGATCCGATTGCGCTTGATCGCGATCTGAGCCTCCAGAACATCGGCGGCCGCCGCCTCCTTCCACCGTCCCCGGATCTTGCGAACCACGGCCTCGGCCTCGGCCAGACGGTTGGACTCGATCTCAAGGCCCGCGAGCTGAACCCACGGGGCCGAGCTGTCCGCTTTCTCGCCGACCTCCATCAAAATCGCGCGAGCCTCGTCGGGCCGCTTGAGCGACTCCGCCAGGATCTGCGCCCTCATCATCGCGAGCGTGTCCCGACCAGTCTCGCCGACCACGAACGAGCCTAGACGCTTCTCGGCCTCATCCGGCTTGCCCGCCTTGACCAGCAGCGCCGCGTCGAGCCCAACCAGGTCCGCGTCGGTCGGATACTTCTTGCGAGCGGCCTCCAGCCGAGCGCGTGCCTGGACCTTGTCTCCGCGCTCGTCCATGAACAAAATCGCGAGCTGCTCGAGCGTGGGGTCTCCTTGCCCTTTCGCCGTGGCCTCGTCGATCCGCTTGATCGCTTCATCGGAATGGCCAAGTTGGGCGTCGATCTGGGCCATCCGCACGACAACCTCGGCGGCGGCCGCGCTCCCCTCACCAGCCTTGGCGAATTCGGCCCGCGCGATCTCGAGATCCTCGGGAGTTCGCCGCGCCTGATGGATCTCCCCCGCGAGCATATGCAGGGTTCCCGCGAGCGCGGCCGGTGCCTGGCCTTGCTCGACCGCCTTGGTCAGCATGTTGATGATCGGCTCGGCTTCCTCGGGATAGCCCGCCTGAAGCACGGAAAAGGCGGCCCAAAGCTGATACTGTGGATCAAGCCCCCCCTTTCGCAGCGCTCCCTGAAGGAACTGGCGCCCGAGATTGAGCTCGCCGGAGAGGACGAGAATCACCCCATAGCGAGCCTGGGCCTCGGCGATGTCGGGGAGACGCTCGGCGGCGATCCGCAGGTGGTCGAGGGCGCTTGATCGGAGCTTGAGCCTGAGCGATTTGCCCGAGCCCACGGTCCCGGCTGATTCGGCGATCAGTTGCGTGACCCCGGATTGTTCGAGGTCGATCGACCCGGCGAAGAGATGTCCCATGCCCTGGAATCGCGGCTCGGCGCTTGCGATCAGGGCCTCGATGTGGGGCCTGACCTTCGTGAATCGCTGGGGATCGGCGGGATTTTGGAGCGCGGCCTCGACGCCCACGGTGTGGAGGCTCATCACGACGCTGGCCGCGTCCTTGCGCGTGGCCTGGGGCGATTGCAGGGCCCGTTCGACGACCTCCAGGCAGCGATCGCCTCGCAGGCTCATCCGGAGGTGGTCGGCGTAGGTGAGATAAGTCTGTAGGTCGGGCTCGCCCGTGAGCAGCTTCTCGAATAGGGTGTCGAGCGCCTTCTCGATGGTCGCGGTCAAGCTGGTGGATTCGGTCTTCATGCTCGGCGAGGAAGTCGCCGAAAGGGTGGCCAAGGTCCGTTCGACCTGTTCCAGCACGGTTCGGATCTGGGCGACCTTGGACCCGCTTGAGCGGGAGCCCTCGGCCAGGACCTGGGCGAGTGTAATCATCCCCTCGACGATGCTCTTCCTTTGGGCCGGATCGGTCGCGACCACGGCGTCCAGGGCCTTGATCTTGAGGAGGGCCAGGCGGTCGACATCGTCGAGGTTGTCGGTGGCGATGGACCGGGCCTGGGCGAGTGCCTGGTCGCGGACGGGGGCATCGCCGGTGAAATCGGCCAGGCGAGCGGTGATCCAGAGCCGCCTGGGCTCGCTCGACTTACGCTGCTCGAGCGCCCGAAGCCGCACTCGAGTCTCGGGCACGTTGGGCGTGCGCTCCTCAAGGCTCGCGGCGGCCAGTACATAATTCGCGTCCGGGTCGTTTTCATCGAGCCTGAGCACTTCCCTGGCCCACTCGGTCGATTCCCGGGGGAGTGCCTGGCTCATCGCGTCGCGCAACAGCGCGAGCCGAGGACCCTTGAGCGACTTGTCAAATCGAATCGCGCTCGCCAGGTGGTCGAGGCGTTCCGCGCGGTAGGTCTGGGCCTTATCAGGCGAGTGGACCGCCCAGTCGCCGTAGAACGCCGCGAATTCCGCGTGAATCTCGGCGTTTTTGGGCTCGCGCTGAATGGCTTGCTTATAGTAAATATCGGCGTCCTCGTACCGACCCGACTCGTGGGCCGTCCGGGCCTTTCGCACGATCGCCTGGGCCGACCGGGGCGCGAGCGTGATCGTGATCGCCACCACCCCGATCAATCCCACCACCAAAAACAGCGCGGACATCACCAACAGCGGTTTCCAGCGAACAGTCATCGGGCGATCCTCCTAAAGGCCTGAGACACGACAACGCTCAATCGAGATCATCCCCCAGGCGCCGACCATCCCGGTCGACACGCGGGCTCGAGCCAGCGCGGGTGAAATTCGAGAAGCCAGACCATGCCGCGAATCCGAGCCGACAGGCAGGCGCGAGAGCCCCCTTGCGAGACGCCTGTCGATCCAAAAAGAGTGGGGTAAACTCGAATGGGGGCGATTCCATTTGCCCTGATACCTCATCGGAGGTTGCAATCCCTTGCGGCGACGCCCCGAATCCGGGGCTCGAGGCAAATTAGAATGATCCGACCCGAACGTCAAGCCGAATCTGGCGATTTCGCGATCGCCACGCGGGTGGCCTGAACCAGTCGGAACTACCAGGGAACCGTCCAGGCCAAGGCGAGGATGGCTGGCCCAGTTCCAGTAAATCCGCGAGGAATGCTTGGATCACCCGAACCTTCGGAATCGAGAATGATGCCGATGGCGGTGAGGTTGGATTGTTTCATCAAGGTCGCGTTTCCTGAAGAGTCTGAACCAGCCGTGTGACGCCAATCGCGTTTTGGACCGCGATTGAATGAGACTCCCCCTGGAGAAAAAGCGGCACGGGAACACGCTTTCGCAAGTCTCCGCTGGGTGGGAAGGACGTTGGGACGAGCGTTCTGAAAAAGGGATCCAGCTCGTCGATCATCCGTACGCGCCGCCCTCGATACGGGCTCAGCGGTCGATAGACGAACTCAACGTCGTGTACGGCCCTCGACGACTAGGTAGCCATACTTGCGCATGAACTACCTCACATCCAGACCGCGCTCAAGACGAAGCCGTAACAGCGACTCGCCTTCGACGCGACGTACCTGGGTGTCGTCCTCGGCCTGTTCGAGATGATCGGTGACGAGGTCTTCTGGCGGCCCCGTAATCGAGAGCGCGATGGCATCGAGAGCCTCTAGACCATGGGTCTTGGCGACAACCTGGACGCCGCGCTCACGAGCCGCCCCCTCAAGCCAACCAATTCGAAGAGCCGATCCTTGTGCCGCGACAAGGCCATCCCTCGGGCTCAAGCGGCCGACACAGGATCGAGATCGCCTCAAGTACGCTGGTCTTTCCGCTGTTGTTCTCCCCGACGAGGATATTGATGAGACCGAGATTCTCAAGGCGCGAGCGCTTCAATCCTCGAAACCCATGAATTTCGATGGCATCAAGCGGGTATTTGCCCACGTGCGAACCCTCGGCGACCTCCGGCCGGCGTTTGGTTACCCTGGGCAATATGAGCCAATCGCGGACGGATCGCCACTGGAGACAAAGGACGATCTCGCTGGCCTAGCGAGCTGAAAAAGAACCGGGCGAGCGCCTTGCGGCGCACGCCCGGGGAGATTGGCCTTCGCGGATGTGGCTAGCGTCCGTGATGGCGACGGAACGGCCGGCCGTCGATGGTCAGGGCCGGCCAGATGACGG
>JAKBAP010000376.1 GCA_021808995.1 Planctomycetota bacterium
GCCTCGTCGGGATTTCGAGAATTTCCTGGACCTCATGGACGAGCACGACCCGGAATTGCGGTGCCTGGTCGAGGCGAATCCCACCGATGGGACGGGGATGATCTGCGAGCGACGGCAGGTGGTCGTACCCGTGCAGGGTTCGGAGCGGGTCTATCTCGAGCTCACGTTTCTGGCCATCGGCGTCGAGACGATCATGGTGGTCTTCGAGGATTCCACTCGGGTGATCATGGCCGAGGAGACGGCCCGAGAGCTCATGACCTCGCGGGCGATCGAGCGGGGGCGGAGCGAGCTGGCCGCGGAGGTGCTGCACGATATTGGGAACGCGGTCGTGGGCGTGGGGGCGGGGAGCGCCAGGCTTCTGGAGGAGGTACGCTGGCCAGAGCTGGGGGAGCTTGAACGACTCAAGGGCTTTCTTATGGTTCGCCAGGATGCCCTGGCCGCCGCGCTCGGCGAGCGCAAGGCCAAGGCCCTGGGAAACCTGGTCGCCGAGCTGCTGGCCGCGCTCGAGGCGCGACGGGTTCGGCACGAGCAAGTGTCCGTGGGACTCGCCACGTCGGTCCATCACATCCAGGAAATCCTCAACCTGCATCGCCATTACGCCCGATCCTCGGCGAGCTCCCGCCGCGAACGCGTGTCGCTGGGGTCGATCCTCCAGGACGCGCTGCGGATCCAGGAGTCGACGTTTACCAAGCGCGGGATCCTCGTCCCACGTTCGATCGAGCCCAACCTTCCCAAGATCGAGGGCGATCGGACTCGGCTCGTTCAACTTGTCGTCAATCTCTTGCGCAACGCCTGCGATTCGTTCGAGGGGATCGGCCCCGAACACACGCGCCGCGTCGAGATCGAGGTCGGCCTCGCCCCCGGCGGCGAGGCGGTCGAACTGGTCGTGAGCGACAACGGCCGCGGATTCGAACCCGATCGCGCGGATTGGTTTTTCGACAAGCACGCGACGACCAAGGAAGATGGCACGGGATTGGGTCTCTACAACAGTCGAAAGACCGCCCTCTCCCACGGAGGCTCGCTCACCCTCACAAGCGCGGGCACCGGCCAGGGCGCGGTCGCGCGTCTGACGCTCCCCTTGCGCTCGAAGGATGAGGAAACCACGTGAATAACGAAATGAACACACGAATCCTGGTCATCGACGACGAGGAGGTCGTCCGAGATAGCATCCGGGAGGCGCTCATCCCCCGTCGGGTCGACACGTCCAAGCTCGACCGGGCGGCGTCCTCGCTCTTTGAGGACGACGAAACCGAGGTGCTGACGCGCGGTTCGCAATCGTCCGAGGTCGGACTCACGATCGACTTCCATGAGGCCGATGGGGGGGCGAAGGGGCTGGAAATCATCGAGCGCGCCGTCGCCATGAAGCGCCCGTTCGCGCTCGTATTCCTGGACATGCGAATGCCAGGCTGGGACGGACTCGAGACCGCCAAGCGAATTCGCGCCATCGATCGCGGGGTCGAGATCGTCTTCGTGACCGCCTATAGCGACCACGGTCTCGATCAAATCGTCGCCCAGACCGGGCTCAACGTGGGCTATCACTGCAAACCGTTCGACCCCTCCGAGATCCGGATGCTGGCCCTACGGGGGATTTTCGATTGGAACAGGCTCCACAACCTGGAATCGCTGATCGAGAGCATGGGCCGGCTAAGGTCGGGTCGGTCCGAGATCGAGACCTTACTCCAAAACGTGCTTGAGCAGGTCTCCGATTGGGTGAGCGCGCGGAGCGTCCTGATCGCGCGGCGGCTGCCGGACGGGCGGCTTTCACCGCTTCTGGGCTGTGGCGCTCTGGGAGAGCCGTCGCGGGCCGAGCGGCTCGTGGCCCTCTGGCGCGAACAGGGGTTTCCCGATGGCGCGATCGATTTCGAGGGCCTGACCCTTCGGGGCGTCTCCGAGGCGGGAATCATCGCCGTCTGGGAAGCCAGTGGAAGAATCAACGTCGAGCGAATCTACTTGCTGCGACTCTTCATCGAGCACGCCTCCCAAATCGTCCAGAATTCCGAGCTCCAGGAACGCCTGCTGCTGGGCGAGAAACTGGCCGCGATCGGGCAGGCCGTCGGTGCCGTCGCGCACGACATCCGTTCGCCAATCGGCGCGATCCTCACGGCGGTCGACGTCTCGCGCACCGGCCTCGATCAGGCCGAGCTGGTCAGCGAAATGCTCGACGTCATCGAACGATCCGCCGAGTCCGCCCTCGAGACCGTCGGGGAAATCCTCGACTACACCCGCAAGGCCTCGGTCGACGCGCGCGATTTTCTGGCCTCGTCGCTCTTTCAAGGTCTCCAGACCCTCGTGAAGTCCCACTCTCAAGCGGGCCGCCCCGACATCGCCGTCACTCTCGAATGCCCACCAGGCCTCATGCTCCACGGGGACAAGAAAAAGCTCGAACGGGTCGTCACCAACCTGGTCGTCAACGCCCGTGAGGCCCTCGAAACCAGCGCCAACCCAACCCCGGCCATCGCCATCAAGGCAAGGCAAATCGCCGACACAATCCAGATCACCATCTCCGACAATGGACCCGGAATCCCCGCGGGCCTCCAGGAAACCCTCTTCGAGCCGTTCGTGACCCACGGAAAGGCCAACGGCAACGGACTCGGCCTGGCCATCGTCCGCCAGATCGTGGAGGCACACCGCGGAGCGGTCGCCTGTGAAAGCACCAACCACGGCACGCGATTCACCATCTCACTACCACGAGACGGCGACCGATCCCGTCCCCCTCCCGATTCCCCGAACCAGACACTCGCGACCGGCGGCTCCGTCGCCTGAGATCAGCGCCCTGATCACGCGAGACGCTTGGACCACGACGTGCGCTATTGTAAGCTAGATTCACTGATGGCGGAATCGGCTTCGATTCCTCGTCCCCGACCCCATTAACCCAGGGAGTCGCCCCCGATGTCGAGCCCGACCGATGCCCATTATCGCTGGTTTCTCGAGGACGGCGTCGCCATCGTCGAAATCACCAGCGGCGAGCTCAATAACCCCACTCTCGCCAAGGAATTCGGAGACCAGCTTCGCGCCCTGGTCGAATCCCGGCCCGCCGATCGCATGCTGCTTAATTTTTCCCAGACCAAATACATGTCCAGTACCGCCTTCGCGGCGCTCTTTGAGCTCTCGCGGGCCTCTCGATCGGCCAATATTCAGCTCGCCGTCTGCGCCATGCAAAACGAGGTCCGCATCGGCGCGGACATTCTCAACCTGGGGCTCTACATCCCGATCTACGACGACGAACCGACCGCGCGACTCGCCCTGGCCTGAAATGGCCGGTCTCACGCGCGAGGACGATTGACGCCGGGGCCGGGTGGCGATACTCTAGACTTTACGTCGCCAAGTAAATGTTAAGATAGTGAGTCGGGGAGGATGGGTGGTCGTGCCAGCAACGTGCGTGGTTGGATTGCAATGGGGTGATGAGGCCAAGGGGAAGATCGTCGACTTGTTGTGCGACCAGCACGACGTGGTCGTGCGGTATCAGGGGGGGGCGAACGCGGGGCACACGGTTGTGATCGCGGGGGTAACGTATAAGCTCTCGCTGGTCCCCACGGGGGTTTTGCGCCCGCATGTGGACTGCGTGGTAGGCAATGGCGTGGTGGTGCATCCACCGGCATTGCTCAAGGAGCTCTCGGGTCTGGCCGCGCTTGGCGTCGACTTCTCGGGGCGGTTTCATGTGAGCGATCGCTCTCATGTGATTTTTCCCTATCATCTGGAGGAAGAGCGCCTGACCGAGGAATCGGCCTCGTCGAGCGACCACCTGGGTACAACGCGACGCGGGATCGGCCCGTGCTACCGCGATAAGGTGGGGCGAGTTCACGGGGTGCGGATGGCCGACCTGGCGCACCCCCGCCCGTTTCGCGAGCGGCTCGAGCGCATCATCGCCTACAAGAACCGCCTGCTCGCGGCGATGCTCGACGACTTTACCCCGTTTGACGCCCGAGCGATCGGCGACGAATATCTCGAGTACGGCCGTCAGCTCGCGCCCTATATTCGAAATACCTCGGAATGGCTGCACCAGGCGCTCGAGAGCGGGCGGCGGGTGATGTTCGAGGGGGCGCAGGGCTCGCTTCTGGACGTCGACCACGGCAGCTATCCCTACGTGACGAGCTCCAACTCGAGCGCATCCGGGATCGCGGCCGGCTCGGGAGCACCCGCCCGATCGATCGACCGCTGGATCGGGGTCGTGAAAGCGTATACGACCCGGGTCGGTGGAGGGCCGTTCCCCACCGAGCAAGACAACGAGACCGGAGAGAGAATTCGCCGCGTGGGGAACGAATTCGGCACCGTCACCGGTCGCCCCCGGCGGTGCGGATGGTTTGACGTCGTGGCCGCGCGGCACGCGGCCAGGGTCAGCGGCACGACCGAACTGGCCGTCATGCTCCTGGATGTGCTCTCGGGAATCCCCGAGCTCAAGGTCGCGACCGCCTACGAACGCAACGGGCGACGAACGACCGAGTTCCCCGGCTCGATCATCGATCTCGAGGAAACCACGCCCATCTACGAGAGCCTTCCCGGCTGGATTCAGGACCTGCGCGGGGTCACGACCTGGGACGCGCTGCCCGCCCCCGCGCGACGTTACGTCGAATTCTTGGGGGCCCAGCTCGGGCTACCGGTGTCGATCGTCTCGGTCGGTCCTGACCGCGATCAGACGATACGCGTGAGATAACGAGGTCGACTCGCGGACAACGACGGTTTTCGGTGGACGGAACGCTCGGCGGCACGAGGACAAGGGTGACCATGACGATCACTGACGAAGGGCTGCGACGAATCGAGGCGGCGGGGCTCAAGCCCGGGCAACTCCCCGGGCACGTGGCCGTGATCATGGACGGCAACGGTCGCTGGGCCGAACGCAGGGGCTTGCCTCGGATCGTCGGCCATCGCCGCGGCATCGAGAGCGTTCGCGCCGTCGTCGAGGAAGGCTGCCGCCTGGGGCTCGATCAGCTTACGCTCTATTGCCTTTCCGTGGAAAACTGGAAGCGCCCGCCCCGCGAGCTGGCGTTCCTGATGAAGCTCCTCCGCCATTTCCTGATCGTCGAGCGCAAGGAGCTCGCCGAGCGCAACGTGCGCCTGACCATGATCGGCGATCGTGACGGCGTGCCCCGCGAGGTCGAGCAAGAATACGAGCGGACA
>JAKBAP010000377.1 GCA_021808995.1 Planctomycetota bacterium
CCAAATTCAGGCGGATCGGAGCTTCGGGAATAACCGACACGAACCTTCAGACTCCGCGAGCAGAGAGGATGACCGCTCGTTCCGCCAGAGGACCGCGATAAGTCTCAACCTAGGGGCAGTGTTTTGCTGGACTGGCCAGATTGGTGGTCATGGGAATTGGAACTGACTCCGCACCTGCTCAAGCACATGGTCGATCGCCAGTTCAACGAACTCGATCCGCGTTTCATGATGGATAACGCCTTCAACTTCCTGGACAATGATGAAGAAGGCCGTTTCCTCATCGAGACCAGACAGGACGGGCGACGATGGAACGTGATCGTGGAGCCATCGTCCGCCGACGAGGTTCTTATCGTGGTGACGGCCTACCCAGTCGATTAATCGCCTCCAATTCGTGGTAAATCCCAGGTCGAACCGGTATCTCGAAGTCACCTTCCGCCAGGGGAAGCCCTTGGCCGCCTATTTTTTTATCTGCCCAGGCGCGCCGGCGACGTGAGCGTCCGGGTCGAGCCACACGGTGGGCTCTACCTGGTCGACTGGACCGAGGATGGCCGCCCGATCGGGATCGAGATGCCCTCGCCCTCCCGGGTCAGCCTGGAGAGCCTGAATCAACTCCTGTCCGAGCTGAGACTTGAGCCCGTCGCACCCCAAGAACTCACCCCCGCGAGCGCGGCATGACCCGGAGGGTCGGTAACCTGCCGCCATCAGGATCAAACCCCACACACACGCGAGCTCGATCCACCTGAAGCGCTGGATCGCTGCATCTTTTTACTCGCGCGCCTCGGTTTGGATTGCCAGTTGCTTACTTCAAGGATCTCCCTTTCCGCAACGCCGGCCGCGCCAGGATGGATGCGAGGTCCGCGTGGCGATCGGCTTTCGTGGTGGGGCGACGGCGATGTGGCGACGAACCCGCGGTTGGTCGGTTGGTCGAACCGCGGCTCACTCCTATGTCGCGGCGTTTGACTTCGGTGTAAGATAATCATGACCAGGCGAGCTCGTGAAGGAGCCGCCCTCGAGTCTCGCCGTATCGGATCGAACCACGGAGTAATTCCAATGAGCGTGTCCCTGACCGAGAAGGCCGCGAACGAAGTCAAGAAGATCATCGTCGACCAGAGCCTGCCCGACGAAACGGTCCTGCGCGTGGGTGTGCAAGGGGGGGGTTGCAGCGGGTTTTCCTACAGCCTCGGATTTGACACGGCCACCTCCGAGCGCGATCGCGTGGTCGAAATTCACGGCGTCCGCCTGGCCGTCGACAAGAAATACGACCCCTATCTCGAGGGAACCGTCGTTGATTACTACGACGGCCTCGAAAAGCGTGGGTTTGTCTTCAACAACCCGAACGTGGTCAAGAGCTGCGGCTGCGGCAGCTCGTTCCAGGTCTGAACCCGCCGGAACCTCTCGGGCCGCCGACCCGCGCGGCGGCCCGGATCGGGCTTTAGGCCATGGGACCCCAGCGCCACTCTTTCCCGACCTCGGGATTGACGATGCACCCGCTTGGCCATCGATTGCGGTAAAGATCGACGATCGTCCTGGCCGCCATCTCGGCCATCGCGCTCATCGATTCCAGGTCGGTCCCCGCGATATGGGGCGACAAAATCACGTTCGGCAGCCCGAGAAGCGGGCAATCCGCGCGTGGTGGTTCGTTAACGAGCACGTCCAGACCCGCCCCGGCGATTCGTCCCGAGGTGAGAGCGTCCGCCAGGTCGGCCTCGACCACTAGGCCGCCCCGGGCGGTGTTCACCAAGAACGAGCCTGGCTTCATCTTTTCCAGGAAGTGCCTGTCCACCATTCCTCGCGAGCTCGGGACGAGTGGCAAGTGTAGGCTCACGTAGTCGGATTCCGCGATCAGCTCGTCCAGGGTCAGGCGAGTGATCTGATACTGAGTGTCGAACTCGGGGTCGTCGAGGTGGTCGAACGCGACCACCTTCATTTCGAAGGCTCGGGCGCGGATGGCCGTGGCCTTTCCGATTCGTCCCATGCCGACCAGGCCGAGGGTCTTGCCGCGGATCGGCTCGACGAGTGCTCGATCCCATCCTCCTTCGTGGATAACCTGGTTATTGTGGACGATCCTGCGCGCCAGGGCGAGGATCAGGGCCAGGGTTTGCTCGGCGACGCTCCCTTGATTTGTCCCTGGGGTGATCGAGACGGCGACGTTTCGCGCGGTCGCGGCGGCGACGTCGATTAGGTCGTAACCGACTCCGGTGCGCGCGACCACGCGGAGTTTGGGTGCGAGGTCGAACATCGCCGGCGTCATCCGCTCGCCGCCGGCCAGGAGCGCGTCCAGGTTGGCGAGGTGGGGTGAAAGCTGATCGGCCGTGAGTGAAAAATCACCCTCCGGATCGATGACCTGGAATCCCGCCTCGCTCAGGATTCGCCGAAACCCGCCGTCCTTGCCACGTAAGAGATAGGGGCCGACTAGCACGCTGGGCATGTTCGCTCGCAGTGAAAGAGTGTAGAATCAGTCTTGGAAGTTCCACCTGCGCGAGAAGGTTTCGGTTCGCGATTCGCTCTCCCGATTCGCCTCGACGATCCCCTTCCCGGTTGGGTTAAACTTATTCTGATTGGATTCACGAGGCAACAGGCCCTCGGACGAAGGCGCTCGAATAGGTCGTTCGCGATGACGTTTCGGGCGTGGTTCGGCAATGAGGCGATCGGGTGTCGGCGATCGAGCGAAGGTCGCTGACCTGCGGATGATTCGCGCGGGGCGGGTAGGTCCCGGCTCCTACAGGGCGATTTCGGGAGAGGTTCCTAGCGACGGCGAGACGGCGAGTGCTCGCGGAAGGCCTGACATGGGGGTTATGACATTCCGATTACCCTCGCCCGCCTCGGCCCCGCGCCACGTCGAATTCCGCCGATCCTATGCCACCGGTCTGGATCGGACACCATCGCGGCTGGGGGTCGAGATCCGCGATCGTGTGATGATCTGCTCAAAGGATTCGCCCGAGAGCGTTCGGGTCTTTCTCCCCTGGCGGGTCGAGGGATTCGGGGTCCCGATCGTGGGGACCGCGACCCTTGTGGAGCGCCAGGAACCGTATGTGCTCGATCTCGAGCTCGCGCGTGGAAAGCTCAACGACGTTCGCAACCAACTCGCGGACTGGACCCAGATGGGATTGCGGACGCCTCCGGAGCTGGGCGAGACGCTCAAGCTGGCCCTTCGTGCCTTTATCAAGGCCGTCGGCGCTCGGGAGTTTCCCGACGAATGCTCGAGGCATGCCGCGGACTGTCTCCGCGAATCCTGGCGGGCCGGCGAGCGGCTGATGGACATCTATTCGTCGCAAGTGCTCGAGAATCGCATGACCTCGGGGGCGCGCTTGCCCACCTTCATGGGGGGGATGTTCCACGGGCATCCGAAGGCCCTCCCGAAGGCGCTTGATCCCACTCGGGTCTTTAATCTGGCCAACCTCGCTTTTGGCTGGCGCGACGCCGCCCCATCGGAGGGGCAGTTTCGCTGGGAGAAGCTCGACGCCCAGATCGCCTGGGCTCGGTCGAACGGGCTGCGAATCGAGGTCGGGCCCCTGGTCGAGCTCCGCAAGGGCTTGCTTCCCGATTGGATCTGGCTCTGGGCTGGCGACGCCGACACGATCAGTGGGCTGGTGGCCGATTTCGTCCGCCAGGCCGTCACGCGGTATCGGGGCAAGATCCCGACCTGGCACGTCATCCATCGGGTGGGCGGGGGAGAGATCCTGGGCCTCACCGAGGAGGACCAGATCCGGATCGCCGCGCGGGCGGTCCAGGTCGCGCGTCAGGCCGATTCCTCGGCCCACATCACCATCGGCGTCGACCGCCCATGGGCCGAGTGGATGGGGGCGAGCCACTTTCAGCTTGGCCCCTTGCACCTTTGCGATTACCTGCTCAGGGGGGACATCGGGCTTTCGGGGATCGCGCTCGAGGTCGCGCCGGGGTACTCCGCGCCCGGGAGCCACCTACGCGACCTGTTTGAATTCTCGCGGCTGCTCGACCTCTACGCGCTCTTGAACGTCCCGCTCCATGTCTGGATGGCCGCCCCGTCGGCCGATGGACCCGACGCCGGCGCGGACCCCGACGTCCGGGTCGAGCCATGGCAGTGGCCGCGACCGTTCGAGGAATCCCGGCAGACCGAACTCGCCGCCCGCTGGATCGCCCTGGCCGTCGCCAAGCCTTACGTTCGGGCCGTCTCGTGGCTTCAGACCGAGGACGCGGTCCCCCATTTCTATCCCCATGCCGGGCTGTTACGACCGGATGGCAAGCCCAAGCCCTTGATTGCCTGGCTCAAGCGCCTTCGTGGCGATTTCCTGGAATGAGCCCGAGCCGCGGGGCCGCGATCTTCTGGAAAAGTGTCCGGGATGAGCCGCTCGCACGCGACCCGCGCGGTGGTTACGATGTTTTGATCGATCACGGCGAATCGCCGGCAAGCTTCGAATTTCAAAAGGGGAGAACGAGACGACATGGCCGCATTAGATCAGGGACAGGGCTTGGGCATCGACCTCTCACGGCGGGGTTTCGTGGCGACATCGCTGGCGGCGGGGTTCGCGCTGGCGGCCCAGCCGGTCTCGGCCGAGACGATCACGACCGATACCAAGGGGCTCACCGCCGGCGAGGTCAAGATCCCTGTCAAGGGTGAGGAAATCCCCGCGTACCGGGCCATGCCCGAGACCGGCGGCCCATTTCCGGTCGTCCTCGTCATCCAGGAAATCTTTGGTGTTCACGAACACATCAAGGACGTCTGTCGCCGCTTCGCCAAGCTCGGCTGCCTGGCCATCGCCCCCGAGCTCTACGCGCGGCAGGGGGATGTGTCGAAGCTCGAGAATTTTGGCGAGATTTTCAAGGTCGTCTCCAAGGTCCCCGACGAGCAAGTGATGTCCGACCTGGACGCCACGGTCGCCTGGGCCAAGGCGAGCGGCAAGGCCGACCCCGCCAAGCTGGCGATCACCGGCTTTTGCTGGGGTGGGCGGATCGTCTGGTTGTATTCCGCGCGCAACCCCGCGGTCAAGGCCGGCGTCGCCTGGTACGGGCGCCTGGTCGGCGAGGCCGATGAGCTCCATCCCAAGCATCCCATCGACGTGGTGGAATCCTT
>JAKBAP010000019.1 GCA_021808995.1 Planctomycetota bacterium
ATTCTGTGGAAGCTTCTCCGGCCTTTTACTGGCCCCACGTCGTCGCCGATATCGACGATCTCGAGCCCCCGCTCCGGCAAATCTATTTTGTCACCAACAACTATTTCGGCCAGCAGCTCCGCACGGACTGGAATGGATTTCGCTTCCTGGGCAAGAAAAAACCGGACTGGATCGACCAGTGGAACATCGACATCGATTACCTGAGCGCCCGAACGACCTATTTCCCGGCCCTGGGAAGCGAGATGGGCTGGTTCGGAAGCGACCTGTTGCGTGATCTAAGCGACCCCTATCACCAGGGACCGGCCCAGAATAACTTCACGCAAAATTATTTCGGATATTTTGACATTTATGCTCTCAAGGATTCGGGGATCGACGTCCTGGGTACGGGCCCGGCGATCGTGACCAATGGGCCGCCTGGCGCGGGCAAGGCTGGGTTTCAGCGGTCGGCCGATCCTCCGTTCCAGTCGATGCGAGGGCGATTCACCTTTCGCCACAACCAACGATTCCTTCCCGAGGACGAGGACCACCAGTTCCAGGAGCTGCGAATGCAGCTCGAGGTCGGCTACGCCTCCGACCGGAATTTCATCGAGGAATACTACAAGAGGCTCTTCGACACCGGCATGGATCAAGAGACCATGGCGTATGGGATCTATCAAAAGAACAGCGAGGTCATGGAGCTCTGGACCTCGGCCAACCTGCAGAATTGGTACACCGATACCCAGTGGCTCCCTCGGGTGGATTATTACAGGCTAGGGGATTCGCTGCTTGGGAATCGGTTTCTCTATTACCAGCACTCGGGGGTCGATTACGCGACCGTCCACACCGACATCATGGTGAACAATCCCAATCTGTTCGCCTTTCTTCCTTACGACCCGATCTCGAACACGACGGGGGCGTGGTCGTCTGGCCGAGCCTTCACGAGCCACGAGATCGACATGCCGGTCAATTTCGGCAACGTCTTTCGGGTGGTTCCCTATGTCCAGGGGCAGCTCGCGGGGTGGACGGATCAATTCGGAGGGGGACCGCTTGGTCATCAGTCGACCGGCCCCATGGGCCGCGCCTGGGGCGCGATCGGCACCAGGGCCGAGGTGACCGCCTGGAAGAAATACCCCAAGGTCGAGAGCGAAATCATGAACGTCCATGGGCTTAACAACAAGATCAGCCTGTTCATGGACGCGCGGGCCGCCTATTCCAACGTGAATCTCAACTCGATCGCCATCCAGGACACCCTCGATGCTAATACCTATGAATATGTAAGGCGTTATTTTGCCTTGACCAACTTTACCGGCGGGATCTTGCCCTCGCCCTATGATCCGCGGCATTTGCTGCTCAGGCAGACGCTCTCACCGATCACGGCGACGACGGATCTTCAGGCTTCGATCCAGACGGTTCAGCTTGGGATTCACCAGCGGCTCCAGACCAAGCGTGGGCCGGTGGGCAAGAGGCGGATCGTCGACTATATGACGCTGGACGCGACGACGACCTATTTTCCCGACGCCGCTCGCGACAATTTTGGGACCCCGTGGGGCCAGGCGATGTACAATTGGCAATGGTTTTTGGGTGATCGGACGAGCATTATCTCGACCGGCTGGTTTGACTTTTTCAAGCTGGTCGGGAGCCAGCCGCTGTCGAACAACATGGTGCAAGGCTATAACCCGAATGGGCTTAACATCATCACGACGGGGGTCTCGATCAGCCGTCCGCCGCGGACGAACTATTACGCCGGCTATTCGATCATTGACACGGGGCCGATCAAGACCTCGGCCCTGAATGCCTCGGTCGCCTATTGGCTCTCGCCCAAGTGGTATGGTACGTATTCAACGTCGTATGACTTTGGCGACGCGATCTTGTTGGGCTCGCTTTTTTCGTTCACTCGGATCGGGGCCGATTATCTGACGACGTTTGGGCTTTCGGTCGATCCCCAGCGAAATAGCTACATGTTCGCGGTTCAGATGACCCCCCGGGTGAGCAGTGGCATTCGCCTGGGCTCGGGGATGAGCCAGTTTGACACGCGATACGCCCCGACCCAGTAACCGAGTCAGGATTCACGGACGGCGAGGACTCATGAACGAGGTTGGACGACCGGGCGATCGGTCATCGCCCATGAGCCCCTTGGCGGGCCCAAGCGAGCTCGACCTGCTGGAGCTCGAGCGCCCGCTCTCTCCAACCAGCGCGGACGGGCGAAACACCAGGCGAAAGCTCGCGGCCGGCTGGCGCGGACTCAAGACCGCGGTCCGTGGCGATTCCAGCTTTTTCGCGCATGGCTATCGGGGAACCCTGATTATCACGACCGCCATCGTGCTCGGGGTCGATCAGTGGGGGTGGTGCTTCCTGGTGATCGGGGCCTGTCTGGTCTTGATCGCCGAGCTCGCCCATAGCGCTGTCGACGCGCTGGCAAGCGCGGTCGATGGGCAGGAGAATCCCCAGCTCCAGACCGCTCGCGACATCGCCGACGCGGGTGTCCTGGTCGCCGCCATCGGCTCGGGGGCGGTCACGGCCATGGTCCTGACCTGGAAATTCATCGAGCTCCTGAGCACGGCCGGCTAGTCGCGATTCCACGCTCAGGGGCCGACGGGGGATGCCGGTCCAGCCCCCTCATGCAAGGCCGCGTGTTCGCTCTCGTTGGTCGGGCGGGTATCGCGCCCGCGGCCATGGCCGAGCTCGATCCGGCTCAGGTATTTGACGTTGGCGCAGTCGTCGAGTTCTCCGGTCTGGCAGGCCAGGGGGTCGCGGATGAGGAGGCGGATCGGGCCTCCTTTATCGGTTCCCAGCGGGGCCTCGCCGAGCCTGTAGACGACGATCCCTTGGCCCTTGAGGAGGGCGAGCGGCACGGAGACGTGGAAATCATCGCGGTCGGCGTGCAGGGTGGCGAAGTCGGCCGGGGGGAGTGGTTCGGCGCGTTCCAGGAGGGCGTCCAGGCTTACTCCGGCCCCTTGTCGGCCGGGGATGATTTGGGAGACGTCGGCCACGCGGGCCGCCTCGGGGAGTTGCTCAAGCTCGTCCCAGCCTAGCGAGAGGGGGTGCTTGACCAGGCCGCTAATCTGGAGGAGGACGCTCGCCATGTGTCGGGGCTCCTGGGGTTGGCGGCGGGATTCAGGAGGGGTCGCGGACGTTGAATTCGAGCTTCCATCGCCGGTCGTCCTGGGTGCTCTGGCACCACAGCTCAAGAGCGCCGAGCTCGGTGACTTTTGAATGGAGGCGGACCGGGACGGGCTCGCCGGGCTGGCTGTCGCTGGCTTCCAGGGCGGTTTCGAGGGGGGCGAGCTCGCTGAGTTCCTCGGGGTTCCAGCGCTCGAGGAGGGTGCCGACGGTGTCGTCGCGGCGGGTGGTCGAGCCGAGGAAGCGAAACGAGGCGGGCTCGCCGACGACCAAGCCGAGCTCCGAGCTGGGGACGACGGTTTCGGTCCCTTCCTCCATGCCCATGGGGACGACGCAGAGGGCCTTGATTGGCGTGGGGATTCCTGGGACGGCAGGGGCCCTCGTCTCGAGACCGACATAATACGACCGGCCGACCCCGCCGCGAATGCGGACGCCCTTGCCCTGGCGGACCTGGCCGTAATAGGCCGCCCCGCGCGCGACCGCCAGGTCGAGATCGCCTGGGTCGAGCTCGGTGACGGGCTTGCCAGCCCAGCCGGAGAGCACGTCGACGACCCGATTGCGCAGTTCGGCGGCCTTGAAGACGCCGCCGTTAAAAAGGATGGCGGAGGGGATCACCGACGAGCCTCCGGTGTGCAGCGAGCCCGCCTGGCGGCCCAGGAACCGAGCCAGGTGGCGGGTGATGGCCGCGTCGGCCGCGAACGGCAGGCCCAGCTCGGTGAGCCCCACTCTACGCCCGCGGGCGGGCAGGTCGCTCGGCTCGCAGACGGGGAGAAACCCGTCGATGAGGACGCTGTTCAGGGTCTCTCGGTTGAGCTCGGTCTTGATCGACCCTCCGATCACGCGGGAGCCGCGGCCCAGCAGGGCGACTGGAGCGGCGGCTTTCTTGGGGTCGGAAAAGAGGGTCTCCTTGGCGGCGCGGCAGGCGTGCAAGAGGCCAACTCGCTGGGTGGCGTCGAGCCCCTCCATCCCCTGGGGCAGGGTGGCGGCCACGGCATGGGCGAGCGCAAGATCCATGTTATCGCCGCCGAGCAGGATATGCTCGCCGACCGCGAGCCGCTCAAGAGTGAGGTCGCCCCCCTGGTCGGCCACCCCGATCAGGGTGAAGTCGGTCGTGCCGCCACCGACATCGCAGACCAGGATCAAGTCGCCGACCTTGACCTTTTCACGCCAGCCGTCCCCCTGGGCGGCCAGCCACGCGTAAAAGGCCGCCTGGGGCTCCTCGAGCAGGGTGACCGATTTGAGCCCCGCCTGGGTGGCGGCGACGGTCGTCAGTTCACGGGCGACCGCGTCGAACGAGGCGGGCACGGTCAGGTAGACCTCTTGATGTTCCAGGCGAGAGGCTGTCGTCTTGCCGGCGATCTGAGTGTTCCAGGCGTCTCGCAGATGCTCAAGATAGGCCGACGCCGCGTCCACGGGCGAGATCCTCGGGACGTCCTGGGGGGCCGTCCACGGAAGGATCGCCGATCCCCGGTCGACCCCCGAGTGCGAGAGCCAACTCTTGGCCGAGCTCACCAGCCGTCCCGGCACGCGCGCTCCGTGATCACGAGCGAAGGTCCCGACGACCCGGTCCCTTGGGCCCTTCCAGGGAAGGTCGAGCGCACCAGCGGCGAACTCGCCCGCCGCGGGGAGATACAAAAACGACGGCAGGAGGGCCCGATCAGCCACTTCGCCAACCGCCGTGATCTGGGGGATGTCGAGTACGGAGATCTCCCCCGGCGGCTCCTTCTCGGTCCCCTGAACCGCGTGGGCGAGGGCGCAATTCGTCGTCCCGAGATCAAGTCCAACCACGTAGCGTGCCATTGGTGAAGTGAAGTCCTCGATCGTCGATGTCGGGGCGGCCCTGCTCCGGGCTGGTTTCAGGGAATCTCAACCTCGGCGGCCGAGAGAACCGTGGCCGGCCCCGGCGAGACAGGAAGCGCGGGCAGCCGCTCGGACTGAACCAACCAGCCGTGATGTTTCAAGACTCCGCGAAACGGGGGTGAACCCGTCACGTTCCCCACCAGCCGGATCCTAGTCGGGTCAAAATCCGTCGGCACGTTGAAAGGCGAATCCTCGGCCTGGTTCACGACCGGCTCAATGGTCAGATAGTCCTCGAGTGCCTTCCGACATCCACGGTGGATATCCCGAGCGGCCGCTCCAACCTGAGCATCACCGTAGCCGCCAAGGTCTTCCTTGAGAAAATCGATCAGCCGCCCGTCGCGCTGAAGCAGGGCCAGAATTCGCAGGTCGGGCCCCTCGCGAGTCGGCGTGAAAAGCGCCTCCACGCGCCCGGCGAACACCGGATCAACCAGGATCCGCCAGAATGCTCGCAACGCCAGCAAGAATCGATTCACGATGCAAGACCCCGATTGTCAACTCGGTCGCGTATCCCTGGCCCAAGGTCGTCCCCAGGCGCGAGGATCGCAACCTCGCCATGGAGACCCCAGTTTAACGTCCCGGCCCAGGCATTGAAACGAGCTTTCGTGGCTTTCCGGGTCGTGGCCGGATCGAGGTCGGCGAATCCTGAGCGCCTGGCTCGTCCCGGTGTCTTGGGCCCTCCCAACGGTTCGGCGGTTTGAGCATGGTCTGGACCGCCCGCGCTCATGCGATGTCGCGCGTGGCCTCGACGGCCACGGCGCTCGATCGGGCGCGCCAACGGATTCTGGCAATCGGTCCGCGTTGTGGCTACGCCGCGTCACGTTCAATCACGACTTTCAGCGAACCGCCAGAATCCGTTGGCGCAACCTGGTGGAATTGCTTTGATCGCGGACCGCGCGATATGATGAGAGAGGTAGAGATAATGATCGTGTGAGAGTTTTGTTTGTCAGGGCAGGGGACCTAGGGCGTATGACATATTTCACCACGCGCGAGGAATCGAGCGCCCTGGTCGTCGTATTCGAGACGGCCTCGGGCCTCAATGATTTCCGCAATAACGCCCTTCGCGACGCGCTTTACCAATTCGTCGACGAGCAGGCCTCCCCCAGGATCGTGGCCGACCTGGCGAATGTCGATTATCTCTCGAGTTCCGGGGTCGCCTTGCTCCTGGGCCTGAAACGGCGGGTCGAGAGTCGCGGCGGCAAGATCGTTTATTACAACATCCAGCCGATGGTCAAGGATCTGCTCACGGTCATGAAGCTCGACCGCTTCTTCAACCTGGCCGATTCCGAGGCGCTCGCGCTCGACTCGGTACGCCCGGCTCCCTCCGTTTAACCGATCCCTTCGGTTTCCTCGTTACCCTGATTCGCCCATCTTTACAGCCTGCGTGAAGATGATTCGTGAGACTCGCCGAATGAGAGAGGCGTGGGGAGGAATCCGCGCGGGCTCTCGCCTGGGGAGGCGACCTGTGTTGGTTTCGTCCATGGCGTGCCAGTGAACGCGGCTGACGGGTCACGAACCAACGGAGGGCGGCTACGGGGTGTCGGGCTGATCGCCACGGGAGGCGGTCGGCGAGCTGACGCACGGCGGGCTGCCGGGAGGGAGTCTTCCATGAGCTTCACACGGCGGCGGTCCGACCGACCGAGCGTAAAACGTCGGGCTTGCGCCCTGGCGCCTGAAATCCTCGAGCAACGCGAGCTGCTCACGGGCGTCCCGAGCTATCTCGCGCCCTGGTTGCCAAGCGACCTGTCGGTTTACAATCCGATCACGAATCAACGCGAGCTGCTGAATCCCCAGAGCCTGATCAACCCCAATAATCTCAACAGCTCGGGGCTGGGAAATTCGGGCAAGGTGGTCACCGGGACCGACCGAGCCGGCGACCGCTGGACCATCACCGTCCATGGTCCGGGAAAGGTGATCGTCACCGATACCACACCCAACGATGGTGTCCTGGGCGACAGCATCAACACGATCCAGCTCGTCGGGACCAGTCCCAAGGACACCTATGTCACCGGCAACGTGATCACGTCGCCGTATGAGCTCACCCAGGGGACGATTCTCTTTAACGAACTGATCGCGACCAGCGGGGTCAAGTCGATTCAGCTTAATGGATTCACGCTGACGTCGAATGTGACGCCCCCCGTGACCAGCCCGACGGGGATTTTCCTCTATGGCGGCGTCGGAACGCTCTCGTTCCAGGACGTCCAGGCCCCGATTGATACCTCGGTTTCCAGCACCCCGTATCAGATTGTGATTGGCGAGCCCAACACGCCTCTGAAGGTCAAGCCGTCGATCTATATCGATAGTATCAACAATCAGGTGTTCGACAGCCAGTCGACCACGATTCCCAGCGGGCCGGTGACGACCCCCTCGGTCCAGTTCGTGATCAACGGGGTGATCCGTAATTTCAATGTTGTCTCGGTGACCCAGGGGACCGTGCCGGCCGCGTATCAATTTGAGTTCCCGACAGTGGGGACGACCGGCCGGACGTCGATTCAGGCGACCGCGATCGACAATCTGACCGTGCATGGATCGGCCAAGAACCTGACCGTCAGCAAGGCCGTCCAGCCCTTTTCCGCGGCCGGTAGCGGCATCGATTACCTGCACAACGCCTATTTCGGCGGAAACGCCGACGCGGTCGGGATCGACGTCAATGGAAACATTGGCTCGATCATCTTCAACCGCGGCCTGGGCGATCCCACCGGGATCTTCACGGCCGAGCAGGCGTCGACGGGACTGTTGCTGCCCCAGACGAACTACGGCACCCCCGTGGGGACGACCGGTTATCCGGCGTCGTACCTGCTGGGCGGCACCATCAAGGCCAATCATATCCACTCGCTGGTGGTCAAGCCCGCCAACGTGCTGGTCCAGACGCCGAGCAATCCTTATTTTGCCCAGCTTTACGCCCAGGGTTACCCGACCTACATCACGAACCCTGGCTATTCGCTCACCAACGCCTCGGTGGTGGTGGGGGGCTCGATCGATCAGGCGGCGATCTTTGGCACCCAGCTCAACAGTGAGATCAAGACGGGCTACGACTATCCGTCGTACGTCGCCGGTCTCGAGGGGACGCGGGCTCCCAGCAAGATCCACGTCAAGTCCAATGGCGACCTGATCAACAGCGTGATCTCGGCGACCTTCCGCCCGATCAACAACCAGTACAATACCAGCGGCACGGCGGGACCAGGGACTGTCGTCGGCGGGATCTCCGGGACGTCGTACAACACGGCGGCCCTGACCTCGCTCAACAACACAGGTGCCGGCGTCTTCGCCCGCGCCAGGAAGAAATGACCTTCCCCGACCCCGGGATCATGCCAGGGGTCGACCACCATTGACCACTCCCGTGAACGGGCCGTCACGCGTGAATCAGGGAAAGCCCCGGATTCACGCTGGCGGCCCGCCGGTCTTTCCGGGAAGGCCAGGCGCTACCAACGCCAAAGCGCTGTCCCCCAGTTGAGCCCCGCTCCAAAGCCCGAGGTAAGCAACAAATCGCCCCTGCGAATTCCACCTTCGCGATTCAGCTCATCAAGGGCGATCGGGATCGAGCCCGCCGATGTGTTCCCATAGCGCTCGAGGTTCTTAAACACCGACTCGCGAGGAAACCCGAGCACGTCGCTGGCGGCATGGATGATCCGCACGTTCGCCTGATGGGGGATGAACCAGCGGACCTGCTCGACCTTCGTGTGGGCGTGGGCCAGGACGGCCAGCGAGGAATCCGCGAGGATGCGAACGGCCCACTTGAAGACGGCCCGGCCGTCCATGGTCAGGTAATGCAGGCCGCTCTCGAGCGCGGCCGCCGTGGGGGGGATTCGACTCCCGCAGGCCGGGCGCGAGAGCAGGTCACCTCCGGAGCCATCCGAGCCGAGCTGATACGAAACCAGCCCCTGGTCGGGCTCGCCGGGTCCAAGGAGGACAGCGCCGGCACCGTCGCCAAAGAGGGGAAAACTCTTCTGATCGCCGGGGTTGATCACCCGACTATTGCAATCGCCGCCGACCACCAAGGCACAGCGGCTGTTTCCCGTCGCCACGAACTGGGCCGCGATCACCAGGGCGAAAACAAAGCCCGCGCAGGCCGCCTGAACGTCAAAGGCCGGACAGGCAAGATGCATGCGGTCTTGCACCAGGTTTCCCGTGCCGGGAAAGGCCATGTCGGGGGTGAAGGTCCCGACGACTAGCAGATCGACGTCTCGGGGTTCGCGCCTGGCTGCCTTGAGACAGCGATGGGCGGCCTCGATGCAGAGGTCCGAGGTGGCCTGATGTGGTGGGGCGAATCGACGCTCGGTGATCCCCGTGCGGCCCACGATCCAGTCGGGGTCGAATCCGTGGCTCTGTTTGAGGTCGAGGTTGGTGACGACCTGTTCGGGGACGTAGCTTCCCGTGGCCAGGATTCGCACGCCCATGAGCGTGCGTGGCGGAGGAGCGAGATGAGTGGGTCCGTTGTTCATGAGCGGTTCACGTACGAGCCCGCTCGCGACCGAGGGGTCGGCACGGCCGCGAGAGCAGCCGCGTTTCCTCGATCCACAACAGGCACCTCGGGAGCGTGGTCGACAATCAGGCGGACGGAGTACCAGGGCCCGCGTTCCCGCCCAATCGCGGAGCCAGGGGGGGCGAGGTCTCGTTTCAGGCGAGCGCCTCGCTGTCCCAAGAAAGTTCTTGCCGCACTTGGCCCAAATTTCATGCCATTCATCCCAGAATCACCCAAGTATAGTGCAAGTGGCGAATCCAGACCATAGCCGAAATTGGTTGAGCTTGGCGGTTCCTTGCCTCGACGAACGATCCGACCCTAGGTGAACCCATGCCCGAGCATCTCATTCGCCTGCGCGGAGGCTGGTCGGTCCATGATCCCGACCAGCTCCAGAATCCCGCTCGGAGTCTCACCTTGCCGGCCCGGCTAGGGCCTGGTTTTCCCCGGCGAGCCAGGCTCGAACGGAGGTTCGGGCGGCCCCGCCATGATCCCAGCGGAGAAATCATCTCCCTGCTCCTCGAAGGCGTGCCCGGCCTGATTCGCGTGGTCTTGAACGGAGACGAGCATGAGCCCCCCTCCACGGGCGATCGCCTCGAGCTCACGAACCTGAGCCTCGGGCCGCGCAACGTGTTGATCCTTGAGGTCGAGCTCGACGACTCAGGCGACCTCGACCACCCGTGGGGTGCGGTGGCGCTTGTGATCAGCCCTCGGGCTCAAGCCGTCGACCCCCCCTTGGCGTGATCGGCGAGCCGCTTTATGATATTAACAACGAAGGGATACTGGGATCACGAGGCCACTGGCCTCCGCACCATTCGAGATCCGACATCACGATGGACGATCTGGAACGCGAGCAACTGCGTAAGACCTATCAGCTTTGCCGCATCGGCTTTGGGTTCACGGCCGCGGCCCTGTTGCTCGCGACGTTGGCCTCGCTGACCAATATCCTGAGCATGTTCAATCGCCAGTTCATCCTCTGGATCAGCGACAAGGTCTGGTATCAGTTTCTCGACACGCCGATCGTCTGGTTCAGCCTGGTCGGCGCGAGCTTGCTCTGGGGCCGCTGGCACGAAACCACCTGGCAGCGCCGGGCGGGCTTGCTGTTGATCATGAGCATGATCGACGTGGGGCTCTGGTTTGTCGCCAGCGGAGAGGCCCTCGGCCTCCACGGCGGCGAGGTTGGCCATCGCTGGTTGCGGTCGCACGTCGGGGAGGCGCTTGGCTGGGCCGAGTTCGCCCTCTTATCCAGCCTGGCCTCGGGATATCTGGTCCACCTGGGGGTTGAGCAGGCCCGTGAATCCGACCGTTCCACGCGCTCGCTGGCGGCCTCGGGGGCGATGCTCTGGATGCTCCTGTTTTGCCAGCGCACCCATTGGGGGGCGGGCTGGCCGCTCCAGCCACGACGCATCAACATGCTCGAGGGGATCTTGCTCTATCATGGCTTTCACCTGATCTGGACGATCACCGTCATCCAGGTCACGGCCATGGTCATTTCCGCGATCCAGCACACCAACCGCGTCCTCCGCGAGATGGACCGCGAGGACTCGGCCGAGGATCTCTTTCGCTCCCCATCGGAAGGATTTCTCGACCCCAGCAACCGCGATTTCACCCCCAACGACCAGCCCGCCAGAGCGCTCTGAAGCCGTAGTGACGGGCTTTCGAACGATCCTAGCCGACCGCTCAGGTTGGAACCTCGGCCGGCGAGCTGCCCGTGGCGAGTAACTCCCGCAGCGATTTAGGCAAGGGGAAATGGACGTTTTCCTCGCGCACAGTCGCTTCCTCGATCACGGCCCCGTGATTTCGCTCCAGATAATCAATGCATTCCTGCACGACGTCCTCCGGAGCGCTCGCGCCGGCGGTGATCAGCACGGTTTCGACGCCCTGGAACCATTGCTCGCGCATCTCGGACACGCCGTCGATCAGGTGCGAGTGGACTCCGAAAACCTCGGCGATCTCCGCCAGTCGGCGGCTGTTGGAGCTGTTTTGACTCCCCAGGACCAGCACCAGATCCGCCCGCGCGGCTAGCTCGCGAACCGCCTCCTGACGGTTCTGGGTCGCGTAGCAAATGTCGTCCTTGGGAGGATTGGCGATCAAGGGAAACTTGCGCCGTAGTGCACTGATGACAAGGTTGGCGTCGTCCACACTCAGGGTTGTCTGCGTAAGATAGGCGATTTTGGAGGGGTCTGGGATCGTGAGTTTTTCGACATCCTCGGCGGTCTCGACCAGGATCATGCGGTCGGGGGCTTCGCCCATGGTGCCGATGACTTCGTCGTGGCCTTCGTGTCCGATCAGGATGATGGTGTAGCCTTCTCGGGCGTATTTGACGGCTTCGAGGTGGACCTTGGTGACGAGCGGGCAGGTGGCGTCGATGGCGACGAGCCGGCGTGAGCGGGCCTCGTCACGGATCTGGGGTGAGACGCCATGGGCGCTATAGAGCAGGGGAGCGCCCGCGGGGACCTCGGCCAGGGACTCCACGAACACCGTGCCCCGACGGCGAAACCGCTCGACGACGAACTTGTTATGGACGATTTCGTGATACACGTAGATCGGCGGCCCGAAAAACTCGAGCGCCCGTTCCAGGCTTTCGATGGCCATGTTGACGCCCGCGCAGAAACCGCGGGGATTGGCCAGGATGATCTTCATTCGTGAGGTTCCCCGTGAGACGCCTTCGTGACGCCATTATCCTAGGCGTTCGCCCTCGCTGGGGAAAGCCGACTTGTGGGTGATGACCCTGGCATCACCGACTCGGTATGAAGAACCAGGGGGCGAATCAGTGCGATTCAAGCAATCCCGTGCGTCCCGATCGAGAGCGTGCCAGGGATCGCTGGTCCCGCGCGTCCGACAAAGCTTGGAAGGACACAAGGATCGCGCCGTGACCAAGCCAGCCAGGAACAAGCGGAAGAGGCGCAAGGGGGCGGATCCCGACGACGTTCGGTGGTACGACGTCATACCGCGATCGACCGCCCCACGAAGCGTTCCGTACGCGATGGCCGACAGGAGGCTTCCGGACGATCGAATCCCAGTCGCGGACGACCGAGGTTGCGACGACGAATGGGTTCCCATGCCGCCGCCCGGTGAGTATTCCGACCCATCGGACGGATTCGCCGATGATCGCCGAGAGCGCGATCTGGGCCGGGGTCGGCCTCGGCGGCTCGTTCTCGCGATTCTTGCCTCACGCCGCGCCGGTCTGCTACAGTTCCCCTTCGTGCGAGCGGGTTCCTTGATCTCGCCGACGAGCCAGCGCGGCCAGAGCCCATGAGAAAGGCGGGGGATGAGGCGGTCCATCGGGTCGAAACCAGCACACGCGGAAACGCCCTGGCGGGACAAGCACTTGCTTGGGCTCGAGGATCTCTCGCGTGGTGAGATCGAGTCGATTCTGGATCGGGCCGAGCACCACGCCAATCGCTCCGCCCAGAGCCGCGAGAAATCGCAAGCCCTGAAGGGGCGAATCGTCTTTAACC
The DNA here is from genome assembly GCA_021808995.1 of Planctomycetota bacterium. Lineage (GTDB taxonomy): Bacteria > Planctomycetota > Planctomycetia > Isosphaerales > Isosphaeraceae > JAKBAP01. The sequence continues at coordinate 12,877 of JAKBAP010000019.1, forward strand.
TGTTCTTTGAAAGCTCCACCCGCACCCGGACCAGCTTTAGCCTGGCCGCCAAGCGGCTCTCCGCCGATACCCAGGATTTCTCCCCCAGCGGCTCGAGCCTTTCAAAAGGCGAATCGTTCATCGACACCGCTCGCAATCTCGAGGCGATGGGCGCTGATATCCTGGTCGTCCGTCATCCAACTCCCGGCACGCCGAAATTGCTCGCCGAGCACGTCGCCTCCGCGGTCGTCAACGCCGGCGATGGAGCTCACGAGCACCCCACTCAGGCCCTGCTCGACCTCCTGACCATCCGCCGGGCCAAGAAAACGATCGAGGGCCTCACCGTCGGGCTCCTGGGCGACATCGCCCATTCCCGCGTCGCGCGCTCCAATATCTGGGGCCTGACCAAGCTCGGGGCCAAGGTCATCCTCTGCGGACCCCCGACCCTGGTGCCGCGGGGATGGGAACGCCTCGGCTGCGAGGTCGCCCACCACCTCGACGATGTCTTGCCACGCTGCGATGTCGTCAACGTCCTGCGAATTCAGTTCGAGCGCCAGCACGCCGGGCTCTTCCCCTCGATCGGTGAATATTCGCATTTTTACATGATGACGCAAGAGCGCGTCAAGCGCGCCCGCCCTGATTTTCTCTTGCTCGCGCCTGGTCCGATCAATCGCGGCGTCGAGCTCACGCCGGAGGTCGCCGACGGCCGTCATTCGGCGATACTCGATCAGGTGTCCAATGGGCTCGCGGTGCGGATGGCGGTGCTCGAGATGCTCACGAGCCACACTGGTCCAGCGCGCGACGGCGGGGAGTAAGCCATGGCGACGATCCAGATCAGCGGCGGGCGAATCATCGACCCGTCCCAGGACCTTGATTTCGTGGGTGATCTCTACCTCGGCCGGGGTCGGGTGCTTCCGTTTGGCGCGGGCGGCGACGACGCCGACCTGGTCATCGACGCCCGCGGCATGATCGTTTGCCCGGGCCTGATCGATGTCCATGTCCACCTTCGCGAGCCCGGCAACGAGGAAGACGAGACGATCGCCACGGGGGCCCGCGCGGCCCTGGCCGGGGGTTTGACGTCGGTGGCGTGCATGCCCAACACGCGTCCGGCGATCGACACGCAGGCCGCGGCCGAATTCGTCGTCCTTCAGGCCCGCCGCGCTCGTCAGGCCAATGTTTTCCCGGTCGGCGCGGTGAGCAAGGAGCGCAAGGGCGAGGAACTCGCGGAGCTCGGCCAGTTGGTCGCTGGCGGCGCGGTCGCCTTTACCGACGACGGAGCTCCCGTGGCCTCCGCCGCCCTCATGCGGACAGCGCTTGAGTATGCCCGGATGTTCGACCGGGTCGTCATGCAGCATTGCCAGGTCCCCGAGCTCACCATCGGCGGCGTCATGAACGAGGGGTTCGAGTCGATGCGGCTGGGTCTGGGGGGAATGCCCGCCGCGGCCGAGGACATCATGGTCGCGCGCGACATCCGGCTGGCCGAAATCACCGGGGGCCGGCTGCACATCCAGCATATCTCGACCGCCCGCTCGGTCGAGCTCGTTCGCGAGGGCCAGAGACGCGGCGTCAAGGTCACGGCCGAGGCCTGCCCACATCATTTCAGCCTCACCGATGAATCGCTGCGATCGTTTGACTCTAACTTCAAGATGAACCCTCCCTTGCGGACCTGGCCCGATGTCGAGGCGGTGATCGAGGGGCTCAAGGACGGCACGATCGAGATTCTCTCAACCGACCATGCCCCCCACGCCCGCGAGAAAAAGATGCGCGAAATCGACCTCGCCCCCTTCGGCATTGTCGGCCTGGAAACGCTCTTGCCGATCACGATCAAATGCCTGATCGAGCCCGGCCATCTCTCATGGCCCCAGGTGATTCGCAAGCTCACCTGGAACGCGGCCGCGCTCTTGAACCTGGCGAGCAAGGGAACCTTTCGCGCGGGCGCTGACGCCGATGTCACGATCATCGACCCCAATGTCCGATGGACCATCGATCCCGCCCAATTCCATTCCAAGAGCCACAATACCCCCTTCGGCGGCTGGGAAGTCCGCGGACGCGCCCACGCCGCCATCGTCTCGGGCGAATTACGGTTTTCTCGCGACCCCAGCCATCAATCCCTGATTCCGACTTGAATTCCGCGTCCCAGCGGCGAAGGATGAACAGGGGCCCGATCGTTCCCGCGGGATCTCGCGCCGTGCTTTTCCTGATCGATGGTTACAACCTGATGCATTCCTGGGGCCGCCTGGAGAATAAGCTCTCGCGCGAGGGCTTTCGCCGCGCGCGGCGGCGGTTCCTGGACGATCTGGCCAAAGCCCTCGGACCCGATCAAGCCCTCCACGCGACCGTCGTCTTCGACGCCAACAGGCATCCCGGCGACTTTAACCTCAAGGCCGAATATCGTGGGATGACCCTCGTCTTCGCCCTGGGCGACGAAAACGCCGACGCCCGGATCGAAGAGCTGATCGCGATCCATTCCGTCCCCAAATCGCTAGTCGTCGTCTCGAGCGACCGCCGTGTCCGCGAGGCCGCCCTCAGACGTAAGGCACGCTCGATCAAGAGCGACGACCTGCTCGACATGCTGGAGCGTCGTGACCATCGCCCGCCCGTCATTGACGAAGGCGACGACCGAACCCCCATCGCCCCCGACGATCGCCTCTGGCTCGACGCCTTCGGCGACCTGGATGACCTGCTCGCCGCCCAGCACGCGCTCACCCCCCCGCCCATGCTCACCGACGCCGAAATCGCCGAGCTTCAGCGCGAAATTGAGCGCGAGGGGTGAGCGGGGCCCGACCCCATCAAGGTCAACCCCCGGTCGGTCTCGGTCCGTACAAGACCGAGGTGCCAGCGAGTGAATCGCCCAGGGCACTGGCCCTGGGCGGAATGCCTTGCCCACCCGAAGCTCCCAGACCGGTAGCTCAGGCTCAAAGGAAGGCGTTAGGTCAAGGAGGCACTTGCGCCGTCGTGTCGGCGTCGAGGGCCGATCGCTCAATTGCTCGCGGATCTCCGTAAGCACGCGCCGCCGGTCAAATGGGCGAATCGCCTGTAACTCCATCAATCGCGAGTTCGTGGACCACGATTTCATGACGCGCGGACCGTTTTTAACAGAGAGCCCTGGTTTCATCTCCACCAGGCCCGCGCCGCCGCCATGCGCTTGGACCTGGGGTTCGCGTCTGGTACAACCAGATGCGAGACTTGACCCAGGCCGCGCGTGTGCGGCCAATGGGAACGGTGGTCCCCGTGGGAATGGCAAACTGATGAAGGTCCACGAATATCAGGCGAAGGAGCTGCTCAAGAAGGCTGGCGTCGCGGTTCCCGCGGGGATTGTCGCGGCGACGCCGGACGAGGCCGCCAAGGCGTATGACGCCCTGGGCGGCGGGCTCATCGTCGTCAAGGCCCAGGTTCACGCCGGCGGCCGGGGCAAGGGGGTCGCGGTCGGGCCCGAGGTCGATCGCCAGCAGGCGCTCGCCATCGCCAGCGGCCAGGCGCCCCGGCCCGATGGCATGGCCAAGGGGGTGCAGCTCGTGAAGTCGGCCGCCGCCGCCAGGGCCGCCGCCGCCAGCCTGCTCGGCAAAACCCTGGTCACCTATCAAACGGGAGCACAGGGCAGCCCGATCGCCAAGGTGCTCGTCACCGTCGGACACGAGATCGCCCGCGAGCTTTACCTCGGACTGGCCGTCGATCGCGCCCTTCAGCGCCCCGTCTTGATGGCCACCACCGAAGGGGGCGTCGAGATCGAAACCGTCGCCGAACACTCTCCCGAAAAGATCCTCCGGGTTCCGATCGATGTCGCGCAGGGCTTGCTCGACTTTCAGGCGCGCAAGATCGCCGGGGCACTCGCGCTCACGGGCGACACGGCCAGGAAGGGAGTGGTCTTCTTCAAGAATTTCGTCAAGCTGTTCCTTGACACCGACGCCTCGCTCGCCGAGATCAACCCCCTCATCGTCACCGACAACGGGGACGTCCTTGCCCTTGATTGCAAGCTCAATTTCGACGACAACGCCCTCTTCCGCCACCCCGACATCGCCGCCATGCTCGACCCCAACGAGGAAGACCCCTCCGAGCTCCGCGCCGGCAAGAGCGGTCTCTCGTTCGTCAGCCTCGACGGCGATATCGCCTGCCTGGTGAATGGCGCCGGCCTCGCCATGAGCACGATGGACTTGATCAAATACCACGGCGGCGAACCGGCCAATTTCCTCGACGTCGGCGGCGGCGCGAACAAGGACCAGGTTCTCGAGGGCTTCCGCATCCTCCTGTCAGCGCCCCAGGTCAAGGCCGTCCTGGTCAACATCTTTGGCGGCATCATGAAGTGCGACACGATCGCCTCGGCCCTCCTGGCCGCGTACGAGGAAATCGATTTCCGCGTCCCCCTAGTCGTCCGGCTCGAGGGGACCAACGTCGAACTGGGCAAGAAGCTCCTCAAGGAGAGCGGGAAAAAGATCATCACCGCCGATGGACTCACCGACGCCGCCCAGAAAGTCGTCGCCGCGTCGCGCGCGACCGCTTGAAGCCGGCCCGGGCCGGCGCCCGAGGGCGGCGAATCACGGAGTTCGCCGCGCGAATCCCAAACATTCGATCTTCCACGAGACCCACAATGAGCATTCTTGTAGATAAAAACACCCGCCTGATTTGCCAGGGGATCACCGGCAAGGCGGGGGCGTTTCACGCCGAGCAATGCAAGGCCTATGGCACCAACCTGGTCGGCGGCGTCACCCCGGGCAAGAAGGGGACCACGACCCTTGGCGTGCCGGTGTTTGATTCGTGCTCGGACGCCGTCGCGGCCACCGCCGCCAACGCCACCATGATCTTCGTACCCCCCCCGTTCGCGGCCGACGCGATCCTGGAGGCCGCCGACGCGGGCATCTCCCTCATCGTGGCGATCACCGAGGGAATCCCCGTCCTCGACATGGCCCGGGCGGTCGCCTATCTCAAGGCCAATCATCCGACAGCCCGCTTGATCGGACCCAATTGCCCCGGCGTCATTACTCCGGGCGCGTGTAAGATCGGGATCATGCCGGGTTATATTCACAAGCCAGGCCGCATTGGCGTGGTCAGCCGCTCGGGCACCCTGACCTATGAGGCGGTCTGGCAGCTCACGAGCCTGGGCATCGGCCAGAGCACCTGCGTGGGCATCGGCGGCGACCCTGTCAACGGGACGAGCTTTGTCGACACGCTGATGATGTTCCAGGCCGATCCCGAGACCGACGGCGTCCTGATGATGGGCGAGATCGGCGGCAACGCCGAGGAGCAAGCCGCCGCCTTGAAGGCCAAGGGGCTCTTCACCAAGCCGCTGGCGGCCTTTATCGCCGGCCAGACGGCCCCGCCGGGCAAGCGGATGGGGCACGCGGGCGCCATCATCTCAGGGGGCTCGGGCAAGGCCTCCGACAAGATCGCCGCCCTCGAGGGGGCCGGCATCCGGGTCGCCATGAGCCCCGCCGACATGGGCGTTACCCTTCAGTCCGCTTTGCGGGACTGATAAGGCGATGGCCGAACCCGGCGGAGAGCCCAAAAACCCCTGGAAAACCCTGGCCCAACGGCTGGTCTATCAAAATCCCTGGATCAAGGTCCGCGAGGACCAGGTCCTTCGCCCAGACGGCCGGCCCGGGATCTACGGCGTGGTCGAATTCCAGAACCGAGCCGTCGGCGTCCTGCCCGTCGCCGCCGACGGCTCGATCTGGCTCGTCGGCCAGTACCGATATCCCTTGGGAGCCTATTCCTGGGAGATCCCCGAGGGTGGGTCGCCTTTCCTGGAATCGCCGGAGCAAACCGCCCTCCGCGAGCTCCGTGAAGAGACCGGCCTCATCGCCGGCCGGATCGAACCCGTGGCGACGATCCATCTCTCGAATTCCGTCTGCGACGAGATCGGCTATGTCTTTCGCGCGACCGACCTCACGCAAGGAGACGCCGAGCCGGAAGGCTCGGAGGAGCTCCAGGTTAAGCGAATCTCGTGGGACGACGCCTGGGCGATGCTGGCCACGGGTGAAATCACCGACTCGCTCTCGGTGGTCGCCATCCTGCACGAGGCCGTCCGACGGCTGGCCGAGCGCCCATAGGGCCGCCGGTCGCCAACCGCGTCCATGTCCGTCAAGGCGTACCGTGTGTGACCACCGGCGCGAGTCCGTGGTTCAAACGGGACGAAAGTCCACCAACCTCGGGCGTGAGCCCGGTCCGCGCTCTCCGCCAGGGCCATCGAGGATCCCGGAGCATGAGGAATCGCTCCGCCTTGAGCCGTTCGACGACCTGCATTTCCTCTTCGGCTTCGATGCGCATCGCCTCGATCTCGGCGTCGATTTCCTCCCGTGTCCCGGGGGGCACGCCACGAGCGGCCTGAGCGGCCCAGATTGACTCCATCATTGTCCAGAATCGGATCGACCGTTTCAGCGACGGGCTGGATGGTCAGGTGGACCCTCCCCGCGGGAAGATCAACCTTCTCCGTCACCCGCGGCGTCCCGTCAGGCTGAACCCTGCCTTCAACGACGACGGTCGCGGCATTCATGAATTCAACTTACCCCTGGTTCATGGAGGGTAGGGTTGCTTCCAGCCATGAGTCTCACCTCAAGGCCGGTTGAGCGGCAAAGAGTCCATCTCCTCCCTCTCGCACGGGTGCCGAAGGCCGACTCGCGCTCGGGGCTCGAATGCTTGCCCAAGATCAGTCGCTCGTGGTGCCGTGGTCGACCTTCACCCAGGTGGTCTGAAGCGGGCGCTGGACGCGGGCTTCTCGCGCGGTTCCGGCGATCGCGGTTTCGGGGAAATTGCGGCCGGGGCAAACGGTGGCCGTGGCGGCCAGGTGCTTGTGGGTGGCGACCCGGGCGGGGGCGATGTTGTAACGCTCCTCAAGGTAGGCGACAAGAGCTTGCATCGCCGCGACCTGGCGAGCGGTGGGGGGATCTTGATCAAGATCGCCGACCAGGCAAACTCCGATGCCGTACTCCTCGACTTCGTGCGTCTTGGCATTGCGGCAATGGACGCCTTGTTTTTGCTGATTCCAACGAGCGGCCACCTCGATCTGGCCATCGCCCGAGCCGGTGCCGTTGCCGATCACGAAATGATATCCGCAGCCGTCGAATCCGAGCGTTTTCTTGTGCTCCCGATCGATCTGGGCATAGTCGCCGTCCGCGGTCGCCGAGTGATGCAGGACGATGAATTTCCAGGGCCGATCGGCCTTCTGTGGGTAAGCAAGCTCGTCCGCGGCGGCGGGGTCGAGAAAACCCCTCAACCGCTCGTCAAGGCTCGCGCGGCGAACGACCTTCGCCGTCCCGGCCTTCTGGTCCGCGTGGGCGATCGCGGCCGCGGGGGCCCGCCGCGAGGTTTCCGGCCCCAACAGCGCGGGGCCTGACGAACCCCCCGCCGATTTCGAAGGCACGGCCGGCTTACGGCTCGACGCGCCCGACGCGCCCGACGCGCTGGCATCATAGTCAGGGTCCGCCCCAATCCGCGACTTCGGCGGGGCCTCGTCCGCGGGGGCCGACTTCACGCTCTTGCCGGCCGTCGAGGGATTCGAGAGCGAAGGCACCGTCGATTCGATGGTCGTATCGTCCGGACTCCGGGGAATCACGCTCGAACTGGTCGACGGGCCATCAAGGCTCCCCGTGCTCGAATCACATCCCACGCAGGGCGCTGAGACCCGAGCCGGGCTTGTGTACACCGGCCGGTAGGACTGCCGATTTCGGCTACAACCCGTGACCGCAAGCACCATCGCGCCAAGCAGGAGAACACGGCCAAGCCCAGCGCGCACACCGATCATTCCCACCTTGTGTAGGTTCATCATGCATCTCCGTTTCAGGCGGTCATCATGCCCGACGTCAGGGGTCGGGACTCGGAATCACCACAACCGCAACCGGAATGCCGAACCGCTCGTCTTACCACCAGCGCCGGCCGCCCGAAATCCTGACATTCGACTCAAGTCTACACGCCGTCTGGCCGAACGTCGGCTCGAACACGAAAAATTTTCTTTTTTTCTCAAGTCCAGACCGCTTTCCCACGACGTCCCCAATGCAAGTCTTGCAAACGAGAAACGAGAATGAGGAATCTCACGATTATGCTGGGAGAGGATGGGCACCCAAGACTGAGCGGCGCGATCTTGGCGGTGGTGGGAACGGCGGCGGGCTCGATCGCGGCTGAGGTTTTGGGCAAGATGTTCCGGTAGGGAAAAGCGGTCGGGTTTCCCGGCGGGCGGAGGAGGAATTCCGATCTCCATCCTTGGCTTCGTCTGGACGTGGGCTCTCGGCCACTCGATCTCTCGAGCCGACGCCTTGCTCTTCCTGGGCATCGTTGAATCCAGACCCACAACCGACCGACCGCGGCACGGCTGGCGAATCTGGAGCGGAACTTGTATCCTTACTCCACGAGAGAATCGCAGGCCCGCCGAGGTTTCGGGGGGCTTTTTTCGTCACTGGGGGCCCCGCCTCGGGCCCTCCCCTGGGCCGCGTAAGGCCGCGGCCGGAGTCGTCTCATGCCCGCGTATCATCCACGGTTGATCGAACCCAAATGGCAGGCATTCTGGGAAACCGAAAAGACCTTTCGCGCCATCGACCTTGATCGCTCACGCCCCAAGCTTTACGTCCTTGATATGTTTCCCTATCCCAGCGGCGCGGGCCTGCACGTCGGCCACCCCGAGGGATACACCGCCACCGACGTCGTCTGTCGTTACAAACGGATGCGAGGATTCAACGTCCTGCACCCCATGGGCTGGGACGCCTTCGGACTCCCCGCCGAGCAGTACGCCGTCCAGACCAACACCCACCCCAGGATCACCACCCAGGCCAACATCGACACGTTTCGCCGCCAGATCAAATCGCTCGGCTTTTCCTATGACTGGGACCGCGAGATCGATACCACCGATCCCCGCTATTATCAGTGGACCCAGTGGATCTTCCTGACCCTTCATGACACCTGGTACGACCCCGATTTCGCCTGGATCGACCCCGCCGGCCAGCCGCGAACGGGCAAGGGACGGCCGATCGCCGAGCTCCCAATCCCGCCCGACCAGCACGACCCCGACACCTATCGCGACACCCGCCGTCTGGCCTACCGGGCGCTCGTCCCCGTCAACTGGTGCCCGGAACTCGGAACCGTGCTCGCGAATGAAGAGGTCATCGACGGCAAGAGCGAGCGCGGAGGGCACCCCGTCGTCCGCATGCCCCTGTTCCAATGGATGCTCCGTATCACGGCCTACGCCGAGCGGTTGCTCGAGGATCTCGATGGGGTCGACTGGCCCCGGCCCATCAAGGACATGCAGCGCAACTGGGTCGGCAGGAGCGAAGGGGCCCATGTCGACTTCGCGATCGCGGGGGCGACGGACGGTGATCGCATCCGCGTGTTCACAACGCGCCCCGATACTCTATTTGGCGCGACGTACATGGTGCTCGCCCCCGAGCATCCCCTGGTCGACGTGATCACGACGCCCGATCAGCGCCCGGCGGTCGAGCAATACCGCGGGTCGGCCGCGTCCAAGAGTGAGCTCGACCGCACCGATCTGGCGAAGACCAAGTCCGGCGTCGCCACCGGCGCGTTCGCGATCAACCCGGTGAATGGTCGCCGAATTCCGATCTGGATCGCTGATTATGTGCTCATGGGCTATGGCACCGGGGCGATCATGGCCGTCCCCGGGCACGACGAACGGGATTTCGAATTCGCCCGCGCGTTTGATCTGCCCATCATCCGCGTGGTCGCCCCGAGCCTGAACGACGCGGCCCAGCCACTCGAAACGGCCGAAATCGAGCCCGGCGTCGCCGTCAATTCTCGAAACGCGGAAATCTCGCTCGACGGGCTCTCGACCGCCGAGGCCAAGATCGCGATCACACGATGGCTCGAATCACGCGGCACGGGCGCGCGGACGATCAATTACAAGCTCCGCGACTGGCTCTTTTCACGCCAGCGGTACTGGGGCGAGCCGTTCCCCGTCGTGCTCGACGAACACGACCGCGTCCACGCCGTGCCCCTTGATGAGCTCCCCGTCGTCCTCCCCGAGCTCGCCGACTTCAAGCCCTCCGGGCGCCCCGAGCCGCCGCTGGGAAAGGCGGTCGACTGGGTTCGCTACTCGGACAAGGCCAGGCGAGAGACCAACACCATGCCCCAGTGGGCCGGATCGTGCTGGTATTTCTTGCGCTATCTCGACCCCACCAACGACGCCTTACCCTTCGACCCCGAGAAGGAACGCTACTGGATGCCCGTCGATCTCTATATCGGCGGGGCCGAGCACGCGGTCTTGCACCTGCTCTACAGCCGGTTCTGGCACAAGGTGCTCCATGACCGCGGGATCGTGAGCACGCTCGAGCCGTTTCAAAGGCTCGTCAACCAGGGCATGATCCTCGGAGAGGTCGAATACTCGGC
>JAKBAP010000378.1 GCA_021808995.1 Planctomycetota bacterium
TCCCGAGCATCCCTCCGAGCACGCCCGCCACCACCGACGCAAGGCAAACCAAGACGGAAAACTCGGGGCTGTGAATATCCATGACGATGACTCTCAAGATCTTTCCGGCAGGGTCATTTATCCAGCCTTTCCAATCTCGATCGTCCCTTGTCGAAAGAGCAGAAGTAAAGGGCCACCTCCTCGGGGAGGGTCCGTTACTCGGCGATCCGCCTTTGAAGCCGCCTTAAAAGGTGCCCGCCATGGCTCCCGACGATGATTTGGACCTCTCGCACACGACAGGCCTCGATGAAGAGACCCGCGTGGCCGGATTGGACGCTTGGATGGAGGTGAATCTCGGGCTGCTCAAGGAGAATCGTCGAGCCCTCTGGAACGTGGAAGCAAAGCGTGATCACGGGGAGAACCTGAGAGATCCCAGAGCCGACATCGGTGATCAAGACCGGCTTTGAGTCGGCTGTTTTTTGGACCTCGACCTCGTGGAAACCGCTCCCGTCCACTCGAGAAGCAACAACCACTGGAGAATGCTGGATTTTCCCGAACTCTTGGTGCCGAAGAGACCCGAGAGGGGGGCAAGCCTCATGGCGTCGATTCGCTCCCACGATTTGAAGTTCGTGAGGGTCAATTGCTTGATCATCTTGGAGAGGCTCCAGGTTCGGCGAGCGGCATGGTCGCGATCGACCCTTGATAGCGAGACATTATACGAAAAGTCCGAGCCTGGCGATGGACGGTCGTCCCAGGGGAGCTCGACGGCGTAGTGGACGACCCTCCTGGGCTCAATTAGGATGGCGGGTGTCACATTGGGGGCGACCTTCGCGGGGGCCGCGATTCGCGCCACCGATCCAAGAACCGAGGCGTTATGGCGACGGGGGAAACAAAGAGGTCCGGGATCGCGACATGGGCACCCGCGCTCGTGATCCTGGGCTCGTTCGCGGGGCTGTTCATGGCGTGTTACGCGCCGGTGTTTGTTCAGGGCCGACAGTTCGGCTACCGCGACGCGGGCCATTATTACTATCCCCTGCACCAGCGAGTCGATCGCGAATGGAAGGAAGGACGGTGGCCGCTCTGGGAGCCCGAGGAAAACGCCGGCGTGCCGATTCTGGGGAATCCGACGGCGGCCGTGCTCTATCCTGGCAAGGTGATTTTCGCCCTGTTTCCGTATGCGTGGGCCGCGCGGATTTACATCGTGGTCCACACCCTCCTGGCCTTCGCGACGATGCTGATTCTGTCGCGGTCCTGGGGACTGAGCTGGGTCGGGGGGGGCCTGGCGGGGCTCTCCTATGCGTTTGGCGCGCCGATTCTCTTTCAGTATTGCAACGTGATCTTCCTCGTGGGGGCGGCGTGGCTCCCCCTGGGGGTTCGCGCCGTCGACCGCTTCGTGGGCCAGGGATTTCGTCTGGGCTTGCTTGAGCTCGCGGTCGTGCTGGCGATGATGATGCTGGGAGGAGACCCTCAGTCTGCGTATTTGCTGGGCCTGGCCGCGGCGGGCTACGCGGTCTTGATGGCCCGGCGAAAAGGGGTCTTGAATCCCGTGGTTGGGCAAGAGAGCCCCCCCACGCCCTCGGCGGCCTGGACTCTGCTGGTGGGAGTCGTGTTCATCGTCGTCTGGCTGGCGACACTGTTTCTGGGGGCGTGGCTTCCTGGCTTTCGAGCGCCTGGCAAGCCCATCCAACCCCTCTGGTGGATGCGTTATGTCCCGATCATCGTGTCGGCCTGCTGGGGATTGGGTTTCCTCGTGTTTCTGATCGCGTGGCAGCGCCGGCGCTGGAAGACGCGGCTGGGTCTGACCGTGATCGGGTTGCTGGCGGCGGCCGCGATGTCACTCGCGTTGTCGGCGGCCCAGCTCATTCCCGTCGCCGAGTTCACCCAGCAGACGATCCGGGCCGCGGGGACGGGACCGCACGACATTTATCCCTTCAGCATCGAGCCCTATCGCCTGCTCGAATTGTGCTGGCCCAATGTGCTAGGAACCCAGTTCGCCGGGAATACCTTCTGGCTCGACGCCATCAAGATCCCCGGCGTTCATCCCAAGGTCTGGGTACCCTCGCTTTACGTGGGAGGGATGATCTTCATCCTGGCGATCTCCGCGTTTCGCCTGCGCGGAGGTTCGCCCCGGCAGGTCTGGATGTCGGCGGTCGTGGCCATCAGCGTGCTGGGCAGTCTGGGACTTTACACCAGCCCGATCTGGATCACTCGGTTCACCAACCAACTCGTGAACCCCGGCGAGAAACAGCAATCGATGGCGTCGGCGTTAGGCCCGCTTGATCCGATCGACGTGCCGGCCATTCGTCAGGACGGCTGGCTCAGGGACGGCGACGGCTCGTTTTACTGGTGGCTCGCGACCGCGCTGCCGGGCTTTCGCCAGTTCCGCTATCCCGCCAAGCTCTTCACCTTTACCACGCTTGGGCTCGGCGTGCTCGCGGGCATGGGCTGGGACCGCCTGCGCGAGCGCCGAATCTGGCCGGCATCGATGGCCGGAGCGGTCGCCGCCCTGAGCATGATCGTCCTCGCCGGCGTCTTGGTCAGGCGCGCGGCCATCATGAAAGCCTTCGAACATCCCCTGGGCACCATGTTTGGCCCGTTCGACGCGGCCGGAGGCTACGCGGCCATCATCTCGAGCCTGGCCCAAGCCGGCGTGGTCATGGGGTTGGCGTGGGGAATCATTCTGTTGTCGCGGCGGCGGCTGGCGCTCGCGGGTTCGCTGGCGGTCGCGCTCACGGCGGCGGACCTGGGGTGGGCGAACACGCGGTTCGTGCTCACGGTTCCCCAGTCGCTCTTCGAGTCCGAGCCCGAGGTGCTGAGGATCATCCGCGAGGCCGAGAGCAAGAACCCCAACCCCTCGGCCCCCTATCGCATCCATCGGATGCCGCTCTGGAACCCACCGGGCTGGCAGGAACAGAGCTCGCCCGACCGCGTTCACGACTTCGTCGCCTGGGAACGCGACACGATCCAGCCCAAGTACGGGATCAACCTCGGCGTCGAATACACCCATACCATGGGAGTCGCCGAACTCTACGACTACGAATGGTATTTCGCCGGCTTCGAGCGAATCGTCCGCGATCCCGCCGTCGCGAAGGCGCTTGGGATCGAGGTCGGCAAGGAGGTCGTCTATTACCCCCGCCGCGCCTACGACATGTGGAACACGCGTTATTTTATCTTTCCCGCCTTTCCCAACGGCTGGAAGGACGAGATGCGAGGCTCGGCGTCGTTCCGATTCGACAATCAGCAAATCCACCCCGATCGCGCTCTCTATCGCGGGCCAAACGGCAAGGATAACTTCAAGAAATGGATCGAAACCAAGGACTACGAGATCCATCGAAATCTCAACGAGTATCCACGTGCCTGGGTTGTCCATGGCGCGCGCGCGGTTCGCCCCCTGGAGGGGCTCAATCGCGAGAGCCGATTCATCGCCATGCAAGAGATTGTTTACGAGAACGATCCGATCTGGCGCGACGACACCCAGGTGGCCTTCGATCCGAAACGGATCGCCTGGGTCGAGGGAAACGACCGGGAGACCCTCGTCAAGTCGCTCTCGAACGAGGTCACGCCTCCCAGCGAGGCGGTGACGGTGACGTATCCCAACCCCCAGCATGTCGTCCTCGAGACGACACTGGAATCGCCCGGGATCGTGGTCTTATCCGACGTCTATTACCCTGGCTGGAAGCTCAAGGTCGATGGCAAGCCCGCGGAGATTCACCGGGTGAATCGCCTCATGCGCGGGGCACCTGTCGGCAAGGGGAAGCATCGCCTGGAATATACGTATGATCCGCCATCGTTTCGTGTGGGTCTCTGGATTTCCGGGGGTGGGCTGGTCTTGCTCGCCCTTCTGGCCCTTTTGTGGACCTGGCGTCCGATTCAACCGATTCTGGCCCAACCGGCGTCTTAATGACCTGGCGAGCCATTGCTGGAGCACCCCGTGATGAAGTCGATCTTGATCGTCCTCGGGCTCGTGATCGTGACGACGGCCGCCGCCCAGACAAGCAACCAGCCCAAGGTCGCCCCCGGCCCGGGCGAGCCCGACTGGGCGGCCTTGCTCAGGGATCGCTATGGACTGTCGCTTCATGGCGACCTCTCGAACCCCGTCCGTGAGTCAGCCGAAAAGACGCCGGGGCTCTTTCGCAAGGCCGGGCCAGGGCCGGTCCAGTTCACACCCTTGATCGCGCTTGGGCTCGAGACCCGAACCCGCGGCGGATGGTACGCGGCCTCCAACAAAAAGAGCGCTCCCCGTCTGATCGAGATCTGGTCGTATGTCTTCAAGAACACGACCGACGATCTCAAGAACGAGCGCAACTTGCCTCCCCCCTTGGAAAAGGGCTCGGTGGTTTCTTTCGACCCTGGCGAAAAGCCGTTTGGTCTCTGGGTCTCGAACGACGGCCTCGCCGACGGCGGCGTTTACAGCGAGCCGGCTCGGGTCGCGCTTCATAACCAGCGGCTCAAGAAGCAGCCCTACAAGGCCATGATCTACCCCGTCCGCGACTCGAAAACCCATAAGAACGTTCCTGGGAGCTTCCTGATTGGCTGGGAGTACTCGACCAACGACGATTTCCAGGACGTCGTCTGCAGGGTCGACAACGTGACCTTGGTCGCCGACTGAGTCGATTGCCCAGGCCCAAGCCACGGCCGCCAAGACCGAGCGACTCGCGCGACTGAACCTGGGCGACCCTGGTTGTGTCTCCGGGATGCCGTCGCTCACTGGGGACGACGGATGTTTCCAAGGGACCGTCATTCGACGCGACAACCACGAACGAGGAGGTGGATCATGCGGACTTCATACGACGACGAGCCCTGCTTTCGAGCCCATGTCGAAGCGTGGACGAGGCTACCCCTAGCGAGCGCCAGGTCAAGCGCGGTCGGCGCGTCGTTCACGGGGACAAGGAGCTCCTGGAAAAGCTCGGCCGCGACGACCCGTGCCCGTGCGGAAGCTCACGGTTGTTCAAGCGATGCTGCCTCAAGTCGGGCTTTTTTCGACGGGGTCGATCGCGATCATTATGAGCGATGAGGCTCTCGCGCGGGCGAACCGGGCGGCTTTGTCGTACGATGGATCAT
>JAKBAP010000379.1 GCA_021808995.1 Planctomycetota bacterium
TGGGCCGGGCGCGGGGCGTGCCTTGACCGCGCCTCGAATGCCGTCCGACCGTGCGGGCCCGGGGCCCTGGCCGCCGCCGCGACGGCGGTCGCCGCCTCGGCCGGGGGCGGGCTCGGCTGATGGGGGAGGCTCGGCCGGCGCGGACGCCTTGCCCTCGATGATCGCGTCCGTCAGCTTCGCGAGCAAGAGCTCGATCGACCGCATGCTGTCGTCGTTGCCGGGGATCGGCAGGTCGACCACGTCGGGATCGCAATCCGTGTCCAGGAGCGCGACGACCTTGATGCCCAGCTTGCGGGCTTCGGCCACGGCGATATGCTCGCGGCGGGGATCGATCACGAAAAGCGCCTCGGGCAGCCGGGTCATGTGCCGGATGCCGCTCAGGTTGCGCTCCATCTTCCGCCGCTCGCGATTGAGCGTCGAGATCATCTTTTTCGAGTAGCTGAGCGCCTGCTCGCCGTCCAGGGTCGCCTCGAGCTCCTCGAGCCGCTGGAGCCGGCTGCGGATGGTCCGAAAATTGGTGAGGGTGCCGCCCAGCCAGCGTTCCGTGACATAGGGCATGCCCGATTTGGCGCAGTTTTCGACGATGGTCTCGGCCGCCTGCCGCTTGGTGCCGACGAACAGGATCAACCCGTTCGAGGATGCGACCCGCTGGAAGAACTTGATCCCGCGCAGGAGGCCGCGGACCGTTTCCTTGAGGTCGATGATGTGAATCAAATTGCGCTTGCCGTAGATGTACGGCTTCATTTTCGGGTTCCACCGGCTTGCCCGGTGACCATAATGCACTCCGGCCTCGATCAGGTCCTTGACGACTAACGACACAGGCAACCCCCTCGATACGATCTTTCAGGAAATCCAGCCGCGATCTCCGAGCGAACGGCCCGAAGCGGCTTTGTTAAACCTTGACTTGGGTCCTGGAAACACAAACCACGTGCCCATACCCTACCGGAAGGGCTTCCAATCGTCAAATCGGCGGGGAATTCGGAATTCTTGATTCGCTTCGTACGACACGGGGCGTCAGACCGCGAACAGCTCGACGCCGACGGCTTCCACGGCGAACTTGAGCTTTCCGTCAATGGGGGCCAGCGGCAGACCACGTCGGATGGCCAATTCCTAGCGAGGCCGCGTCGTAGGCGCTCAGGTTATGGCCGCGCGCCAGGCTGATCGTGTCGTTCCAGGCGTGGGCGTTCGTGGCCAGGCGATCGGGTATCGCGTCGCCAGATTCATCGCTTTCATCGTCGAAGCTCCAAGCCATCACGTGAGTTTTCGCCTCGGAGGCACCGGCGGATTCCATGAAAATCAGCTCTCGGCACGGACAGGTCGATTTTGACGAGTCGATCATGGTTGGTCCGCGGGAACAAGCGTCTCACGGACCCCTTTCTCCAAGATCCCTCGCTTGCGAGCACTTTCCAATTCCACGGCTCCCGAAGCAAGACCTCGACGGGTAAACGCTTCTCTCGTCAAGCCGCGAGGCTCGCACGGATTCAGATCTCGCCGAGGAAAAAGCGGCTGATGCAATCTTGTCCGGATCGAGACCTCGGCCCGATACCGGGACGCTCCTGCTTCTCGATGGCCGGCAACGGATTGACTCAGAGCCGTCGGCCCTCCAGACTGAATCCGCGGAGAGAATTCCGAGATCGCGAGAAGGTCGTGCGGGGGTCGTCGCATCATGGGAAAACGCGGACAATCTTGGGTTGTGCTGGCTCTGTTGGCGCTCGTTCCCGGAGGTTTCGCGGCCTGTCGAGGCGCTGAGCCCCGGCGGCCGAATATCGTGTTGATCCTGGGCGACGACCTGGGATTTGGCGACGTCGGCTTTCATGGGCGGACCGAATGGGCGACGCCGCGGCTCGACGCGCTCGCGAAGCATGGCCGCGTGCTCGATCGCTGTTATACGGCGGCCGTGGTGTGCGCGCCCTCGCGCGCGGCCCTCATGACCGGAAAGTCTCCCGTGCATTCCGGGGTCCGTAAAAACGACGAGGACGTGCCCGCCGAGGAGATCACGATCGCCGAGGCGCTAAAGCCGCTCGGATACCACACCGGGATCTTTGGCAAGTGGCACCACGGCCGGCCGCGAGGGGGGCGAAAGACCTATGTTCATCCCCTGGACCATGGCTTCGACGAGTTTTTTGGCTATACCGACGCCGTCGTCGCCTGGGAAAAGTTTCCCAGGAAAATCTGGTCCGGACGCGAGGAAATCCCGATCACGGGCTATTTCGACGACCTGGTCACCGACAAGGCGATCGATTTCATCGGACGATCGGCCGGCAAGCCCTTTTTCGTCTACCTGCCGCTGATCGGCAGCCATTTCAACGTGGCCGCGCCGGCCGAGGAAATCGCCCGTCATCAGGGCAAATTCACCGACCAGGGAGATCTGGGGAAGATCGAGGCGACGTACGCCGCCATGGTGACTCGGCTCGATCGTTGCGTGGGGAGGGTGGTGGACTCGCTCGCGAGCGCGGGCTTGACCGAGAATACGTTAATCGTATTCGCCAGCGACCATGGGGCGACGTTTGAGATTGGAAACCAAGGCGCAAGCGCGGCCCTCGATAGCAATCATCCGTTCCGTGGCCAGAAGCGGACGCTCTGGGAAGGGGGCGTGCGAGTGCCGGGGATCGCGTCATGGCCCGGCGTGATCTCGCCCGGCGTTGTCGGACGCGAGGTCGTCAGCCTGACCGACATGCTGCCGACGTTTGTCGCGGCGGCGGGGGGGAAGGTCGACCCCGCGTGGAAGCTCGATGGGCTCGACATGTTGCCTGTCTGGCGGGGTCAAGCGCCCCCGCCCGATCGCACGCTGTTTTGGGAATGGCGCAGCGAGGGTTCGAATCAGATCGCCGCGCTTCACGATCCCTTCAAGCTGGTGATCACGTCGGGAGGGAAGCCGGAACTCTTTGACCTCGCCCGCGATCCCACCGAGCGCAGGGACGTGTCGGCCCAGTATCCCAAGCGGGTTCAAGAGTTGCGGTCGGGGCTCATGAAGTGGCTCGAGAGCGAGACGCCGCGAGACGCCGTGGTCGCGAAGCCTCAATAGATTCCGTGCAAGGGTCCCCCGGGCGCGGCCAGGGCGTCGACCCTGCGTTCGATGGCGGGGTCATCGATCAAGGGAGGGGCGTGTCTGGGCTTGAGTCGGGCGTCGATCACCAGTGAGCCGGCGCAGCCCCAGTGTTTCTTGACGGTGAACGCGCCCAGGCCGTCGATGTCGGCGGCGGGGTTTGAGCGGGTGAAGACCGTCCAGAGAAAATCGCGAAGGTTGGCCGCGGTGAACTCACTCGAATCGACGACGACGACCAACGGAAAGCCAGGGATCTCGGCGTCGCCCAGGGAGCGACAGAACGAGGCGATTTCGGGAGTCTCCCGGCGCGCCGGCGGCCCGGAAACCGCCAGGACGCCTGGTAGGGCGACCCTGGGCGCGTGAAAGCCATCGGGCAGGCGAAGGTCGGCGGGGATTTCGCTCTTTAATTCGCGGCGGATCGGGCCGGCGACGGCGATGACGACCTTGGAGCCCTGATTGATCGCGTCGCCCGAGTAATCGAGCGTGTCGATGGTAGTACACGTCTGGAAATGCAGATCTCGCCGCCAATCGACGCGATTGAGCATATGGACAAGAAATGCCTGGATGTCGTGAATATCGAGATTGGGGTCGTCCTCATGGGCGGCGATCAGGAGGTATTTCGCCAGCGAGAGCTGGCCCTGGCCGAGGATGGCGTTCGCGGTGGTAAGGATTTCCTGGGGGCGGCGGACGGGGTCGTCGGGAGTATAGCGTTCGCTACCCAGGGCGAGCAGGAGGGGGTGGACGCCGGCGGCGTCGACGGCGTGGACCGCGCGAACGCCGGGAAGCACGGAGGGGATGATCGGGCCGGTGATTTCGTGGATCAATTCCCCAAAGGTGGTGTCTTCCTGGGGGGGCCTGCCGACGGAGGTAAAGGGCCAGATCGCCCCTTCGCGATGGTAGACCCGATCGACCTTGAGGACCGGGAAATCGTGGGTGAGACTGTAATAGCCTAGGTGGTCGCCAAAGGGACCCTCGGGCTTTCGGCGGGTGGGGTCGATCGAACCGGTGATAACGAAATCGGCCTCGGCCGGCATCGGAAGAGATCCCCTGGGGGCGACCATGGCCAGCCGCCGGCCGCCCAAGACCCCGGCGAAGCCGAGCTCACTGAGGCCCTCGGGCAAGGGCATGACCGCCGCCAGCGCGAGCGCGGGCGGACCACCCACGAAGACGTTCACCCGGAGTGGCTCGCCCCGCCTGATGGCCGCCGCGTGGTGGACGCCGATCCCTCGGTGAATCTGGTAATGAAGCCCGATCTCGCGGTTGGGCTCGTAATCATTACCCGCCATCTGAACTCGATACATTCCAAGGTTTGAGCGCGCCAGGCCCGGTCGATCGGGGTCCTCGGTATAGACCTGGGGTAATGTGATGAATGGGCCGCCGTCGTCCGGCCAGCACTGGAGCTGGGGGAGCCGGTCGAGGGTGGTCTGGTGGGCCAGGATCGGGCCTGAGCGTACCCGCCTGGGCAACAGCCGAACCGCCCCGGCGGGGACCCCGCGATAGCGCCAGGGGTTCTTGCCAAGCTGGCTGGGATCGACCTTGAGCTCGACGAGCCGGCGGACGGTTTCGAGGGCGTCTCGAAACAGGAATCGCGCCCGGTCGATCGTGCTATAGAGGTTGGCGGCCATGGGGAACCCGGTTCCGCGGACACGGCGAAACAACAGGGCCGGGCCGCCGGCCTGGTAGACCCTGCGCTGAATGGCCGCCGCCTCAAGATAGGGGTCGATCTCCTGCTCGATGACCAGGAGTTGTCCCGTCGCCTCAAGATCCCGGACGCAATCGCCGAGCGAGCGATATCCCATCAGGAATCGCCCCCACGAGATTCGACTCGACACGCGAACCCGGGAACCATCCGACCGCCGATTTTGGTTGCTTGATCGCTCATGACGACTATTCTAGGTAGACGTCGAGAGCGAATCCATGGCGGTGGTTGAAAGCCGGCGCAAGCGCCGGCGAACGAGGGAGAGTGGATCATGGGGAATCCCAGGCCGAGATCG
>JAKBAP010000380.1 GCA_021808995.1 Planctomycetota bacterium
CAAAGGGGGGGCGGACCGGGTCGTGGCTGAGATCACGGCCAAGGGGGGCAGGGCGAGGGCGATCCAGGGCGATCTTTCCAGGGAAGGTGACGTGGTACGACTTTTCGAGGATGGGCTCGCGGCCTTCGGCGCGCTAGACATCCTGATCAACAACGCGGGGATTTATGAGTTCGCGCCGCTGGAGGCGATCACCACGGAGCATTTCCACAGGCAATTCAATCTGAACGTGTTGGGGTTGATTCTGGCCACGCGCGAGGCGGTCAAGCGATTTGGCCCCTCGGGGGGTTCGATTGTGAACATCAGCTCGATCGTGTCGACCTACGCGCCGGCGACGGCGTCGGTCTATAGCGCGACCAAGGGGGCGGTTGATTCCGTGACGCGGTCGCTGGCGAAGGAGCTTGGCCCCAGGAAAATCCGGGTGAATTCGATCAACCCTGGGCTCGTCGTGACCGAGGGAACGAGTTCGATGGGGATTTCCGCGAGCGAGAGTGAATTTCACAAGGGGACGGTCGCGCAGACCCCACTTGGCCGGATCGGCCAGCCTGGCGACATTGCGCCGGCGGCGGTTTTTTTGGCCTCGGAGGACGCCGCGTGGATCACCGGCGAGACGTTTTATATTTCCGGAGGGCTGAGGTAGCCAGGGAGTTTGATCAAGAGACCCCTGGCAAGAGCTTGAGGAGCTTTTGCCAGCGGGTTTCGCGTTCTTGTTGAAGGGACGCGATCCGCTGATGGAGCCAGGCGACGGTTTCGCGGTCCGAGGTGGGGGCGGCGGGCTTGGGCGCGGGAGTGGGGCGAGCCTGCGTGGCTTGAGAGCCCGTCGTCGGGTTCAGGCCGGCGGCCGAGTTCAAGAACGCCGCCAAGGGAGGCAACGAGGGTGTCGCTGACACCGAGGCGGGCGATTCCGCGACGGGGGGGAGTTGCTGGGGCGAGCTCTTGGCGATGTCGGGGGCAGCCGCCGTGGTCTTGACCTGGGGCTCGGCCCGAGCGACCTCACGCGCCAGATCAGCACGCGTCCGCGCGGCCAGTTCCTCCTTGAGGGCGTGGAATTCGTCGGTCAATTCTCGTAGCCGATCGAGCTCGCCGCGGATGACCTCCATCTGGTCGCGGTGCATTTCGCCGAACATCCGCACCATCATGCCCATGGCTTGTTGAAACTGGTCGAACATCTGTTGCTGCATCTGGCCGAACTGATTGACCAGGGGGACCAGCATCGCGGCGGTGAGGTCGTGTTGGGCGGGTCCGTGTTCGATCGAGAAACCTGGGGGTGTGGCGATCACTTCGAGATTCATGGGGGGCGAAGGGGTTTCGTTGGTCCTCGCCACCTCGTTCTTGGAAAGAGGGCTAAACGGGATGGCCGCGGGAACCCGATCGGCGTGGTTCGTGGTCGAGAGGGCTCGCCCGGCCGGCCTTGAGCGCTGGGGCGGAGGCAGTCGGATCGAGGCAATATCCCCCGTTTCATCGTGATCGCCGCGATGCACTCGCATGCGGTATCGCCCGATCCGAAGCTCGTCGCCGTCCTGGAGCAGAGCGACCCTTGACCTCTCGCCATTGACTCGGACGCCGTCGCGACCCAAGAGATCCACGATCCATAACGCGCCGGCCGTTCGCAGCAGGGCGGCGTGAAATCTTGAGACACTGGGGTCGGTCAGGCGAAATTTGCACCCCGCCGCCGAACCCACGAGCGACATCACCCGTCGCATGGGCCACGTGGTCGATCGCGAGGGACCATTGAGGAATTCGAGCGAGGTCTCGGGCAAGGTCCGAACATCGCCCAGGGAGACCAACGGGTTGTCGCGCGGGGGCGACCGCCGGGCATCGCCCTCGACCATGCCCCCCCCCGAGCGCCTGATCGTGTAAGAGCCCAGGCTCAAGACCTCGTCACCCTCGAGCCAGCCCGTCGTTTGGAGATCCGTGTCCTTGCGCTGACCGGCCGCTTTTTCGAGATCGACCCAGAAAGCCCAGCCGTCGATAACCTGTAAATAGAAATGTCGACGAACGACCCCAGAGCCGCTCAGGACCAGGTCAGCTTCGGGATCGCTCCCCACGATGGCGAAGGGCTGACGAAGCAGGCGCGTCCACGGCTCGTCCTCCCCCTGCCGGGAGATCACGAACTGGAGCGAATCATCCAAGCCGCAGGCACTCAAAAACGAATTCATGGCGTCTTGACGTAGAATCCTTGGGCTCGACAATCTTGGTCGTCTCGGGCGCGCTCCGAAGACCAACCTGTTGCAGCCATGACAAACCTACTCCATTATCGAGGTTAGGCGGTCGGTTGTCCACGAACCCCTCCTTGCCTCGGGACGACAACCACGATCGTTCGCGAACAAAGCCGAAGTTCGGACCCGCGAAAAAGCGCATCCACCATTCCGCGAAAGACATTGGAACGAAAGGTTAATCCCCGATGGAGCCCCAGCCGTTGTTTCGTAAAGGCATCATTCTGGCCGGAGGGTCGGGGACGCGGCTCTATCCGGTCACTCGGGCCGTCAGCAAGCAGCTCTTGCCGATCTACGACAAGCCCATGATCTATTATCCCCTCTCGACGCTGATGCTCGCGGGAATCCGTGACGTCCTGCTGATCTCGACACCCACCGACATTGGCGGCTTTGAACGATTGCTTGGCGATGGTTCCCAGCTTGGGATTTCAATATCCTACGCGGTCCAGCCCCACCCTGGCGGGCTCGCGCAGGCGTTTGTGATTGGGCGGGAGTTCGTCGGCAAGAGCCCTTCGGCATTGATCCTGGGCGACAACATTTTTTACGGCCAGGGATTTCAGGCGATGCTGGGGCGGGCGCGCGAATCCCGCCATGGGGCGACCGTCTTCGCCTATCCCGTCAAGGATCCGGAACGGTACGGGGTGGTCGAATTCGACCAAGCGGGAAAGGTCTTGTCGATCGAGGAGAAACCTCGGCATCCCCGATCGCATTTCGCGGTGACCGGGCTTTATTTCTACGATGATCAGGTCGTCGACATCGCGCGCGACCTCAAGCCGTCGCCACGGGGCGAGCTGGAGATCACGGATGTTAATCGCGTTTATCTCGAACGGGGAGAGCTCGCGGTGGAGCTTTTCAGCCGGGGGTTCGCGTGGCTTGACACTGGGACGACCGAATCCTTGATTCAGGCCGCGAATTATGTCGAGGCGATCGAGACCCGGCAGGGACTCAAGATCGCCTGCCTCGAGGAGGTCGCGTATCGCATGGGTTACATCACGGCCGAGCAGGTCGAGCGGACAGCCGGGGCCATCCCCAACGAATATGGCCAATACCTCCGCGAGATCCTGAAGGAGCCGACCCCAGGGCCGGCCTGAATCCAGGTTCCTTCACGAGCGGGTCCGATCACGGTGTTCCCAGCTCGTTCATGAGCTTGCGAAGGTTCGGCTGCTCAAGCGGGTGAAGCCCGTCCAGGACGAGCCCCTTCCCGCGCGCGTTTTCCAGGCTCTGCTTGGCCTTTTCCTTGTTATTGATCTCGAGATAAGCCTGGGCCAGGTGGAAAAACTTCGTGGGGGCGGGATCGGCGGCGACCGCGTTCTCGAGGTCGGTGATGGCCCGCTGATTGTCGCCGGACCTCAGGTAGATGACGCCGCGGGTGTCGAGGAAATCGGGGAGCGGCCCCTTGAGGGCGATCGCCTGATCGATTAGGTCGAGTGCCTCTTTTCCCTTGCCGTCCTTGAGGGAGACGAGCCAGGCGAGATTATTGAGCGAGATGCCGGCCTTGTCGCCGAGCTTGATCGCCCGGCTGTAGAGGTCCTGGGCATCCTGGTAGCGACCCTGCCGCTCACGAAGATTGCCCAGGCCCACCAGGAGTGTTGTCGAATCAGCGGACTTGGCCAGGGCCTTATCGAACCAGGAGGCGACCTTGGCCATGAGCTCTGGGTCGGGCGATCCGCCAGCCGGGAGTAGTGCCTCGATGCAGGTGGCGGCCACTAGATCGAGTTCCGTGGAAGACTCCCAGAGCGGCTCGCAGATGTCGAGTGACTCCTTGGCCCGGCCATGGCGCCCCAGGAACGACGCCAACATGAGCTTTCCACGCGGAGCCGGCGAGCCGCCAAGCTCCCTGAAGATTCGCTCCGCGAGTTCGAGACGCCCAAACCTTTCCGCCAATTCCGCGAGGGTCGCGCGAATCGGGAACGAAGAATTCCCGCGGGCGGCGAAATCCTCGATCAGTTTCACCGCCTGGTCGGTCTGATTTCGGGCCCGGTGGAGATCGACCTCGAGCAAGAGCAAGCCAAACGAGTCAGGCTGAATCCGTCGCAGCTTGTCGATCAGATCGCTGGCCTCGGCCAGGTCCGCCGTGTCCCCCGCCACCCGGTGACGAATGAGCCCGTTGGCGAACTGGGCGATATACAGCGGCCGACGGGTCAGCGTCTCCATGTCGCGCGGATTCTCGGTCCGCAGGACCAGCTCTCGATATTGTTCCTTCGCGCTTGGCCAGTCACCGTCGACGTCCTGGATTCGGGCCAGGAGATAACGATCCTCGGGCACGGACTGATTCTTGTTGATCAAGGTGGTCAAGACCTTGATCGCCTGCTTGCGGTGCTCGGGGGTTTTCTGCGCGTCGAGCACGCGGGCAAGGACTCTCAGATCCTCGTAGTCGACAGGCTTCGAACGATCGTCGGGACTCGCCGAGGCGACGGAATTCATGCTCTCAAGAGCCTGGATGACCTTCTTGGGATCGCCGCTGGAGGCAAACATCAGCGCCAGGGTGCGCCTCGCCCAGCCGACCATGTCAGGGGAGTTCGAGGATTTCAGGACCTCGGCCAGTTGGGTCTCGGCGAGGTCGTTTTGCCGCGTGCGGATCAGGAAGTCGGTCATGCGACGAACGATGGTATAGTCGTCGGGAGCGGCGGACCTTGCCTTTTCGTACCAGCCACGAGCCTCGCCATACCAGGCCTTGACCTTGTCGTCGTTGGTCCCCTCGTATCCCTTGCCCATGAGTTCAGCGCACTGGGCCAGCGCCAGCGGTGCCCTGGGTCCGTCAAGGGAGGCCTGGGCTTCCCGGGCGGCCTTCTCGGCCTTATCCGACTGCTTCGTGGAGATCA
>JAKBAP010000381.1 GCA_021808995.1 Planctomycetota bacterium
GAGCGTTTCCGATGACGGCGCTCTTCGCGGTTCCGGTCGTCACTGCGCTCTGGGAGATCAAAAGGGGAGGAATGGGGCTGATCGGCGGTGCCGTGGGAGGAGCCATGACATGGGGGGGCTTTGTCCTCTTTTCGCTTTTGGACGCATGGCTATTTCCAGTTCATTCGTGGGACTCTGAAGACTTCGCTGTATCTCCTTTCATGATACTCGCGATGCCCCTATTCTCCGGTCTGTTGGGGATTTTTATCGGCTTTCTTGAGGGCGTCGCTGTCCACCACGCCGCGGCATTCCACGCGCGCCGGCGACTGAAGCGCAGTCCCGTAGGGGACGTGGGCCAATCCACGAAGCAAGGTCATGAATCGTCATGACCCGCGGAAATCCCCTGATCGCCCCCTTCGCGACTCTTCTTTCATTCGTCTCCCGGATTGACCCCCGACGGTTGACGGGGTACGATTCCCTATGAGTGTGGCGAGCGGTTTG
The DNA here is from genome assembly GCA_021808995.1 of Planctomycetota bacterium. Taxonomy (GTDB): domain Bacteria; phylum Planctomycetota; class Planctomycetia; order Isosphaerales; family Isosphaeraceae; genus JAKBAP01. The sequence goes on from JAKBAP010000381.1 coordinate 481, forward strand.
ATCAAACCGGAGTCTGGAATGCGTCCGACGGCGACAACCCTTCGACTTTCCCTACCCCTCGGCCTGGGCCTTATTGCCCGGGCGAGGAGGGTGTTCGAGGGTTCGTAGTCCGTGCATTTCAGCGCAGCCAACGAAGCCTCGAGACCCGCCCAACGGTGGATCTTGGGGCTTTTCGCGTTCTTGAGCTCTGGTCCACGTGTCGTTCGGCGAATGCGTGGGATCGCGTGATCCCGCGTGCGAGGCCCAAACGGAAATCCTCTTCTCATGAAAGGGACCGAGCGATGAAGGAAACCCCGACAGCACCCGCGAGCCAGCCAGCCGACCGGGTCTTGATCTTCGACACCACGCTCCGGGACGGCGAGCAATCGCCCGGAGCAAGCATGAACATCGCCGAAAAGCTCGAGGTCGCTCGTGCCCTGGCCGCTCTTGGGGTCGACATCATCGAGGCGGGCTTTCCGATCGCCTCGGTCGGCGATTTCGAGGCCGTCCGGGCCATCGCCGCCGAGGTCACCGGCGCGTCGGTCTGCGGGCTCGCCCGGTGCAACGATCGCGACATCGACCGCGCGTGGGAGGCTGTCCAGTTCGCCCAAAAACCGCGAATCCACGTCTTTCTCGCGACGTCGGCGATCCACCGGGAACACAAACTGCGGATGACCAAGGCCCAGATCATCGAGCGGGCCATCGCAAGCGTGCGCAGGGCCGCGAGCTGCTGCCGAGACGTGGAATTCAGCCCCGAGGACGCCGCCCGCACCGAGCTGGATTTCCTCCGCGAGGTCGTGGCCGCCGCCATCGACGCCGGAGCGACCACGGTCAACATCCCCGACACCGTCGGCTACGCCACGCCCGATCAGTACGCGGCCGTGATCCGTACCCTGATCGCTCGCGTCCCCAACATCAGCCGGGCCATCGTCAGCACCCATTGTCACGACGACCTGGGACTCGCGACGGCGAATAGCCTGGCCGGCTGCGAGGCGGGCGCTCGGCAGGTGGAATGCACGATCAACGGCATCGGCGAGCGCGCGGGCAACGCGGCGCTTGAGGAAATCGTGATGGCGCTCAAAACGCGGTTTGACCACTACCATCTTACGACCGGAATCAAGACCGAGCGGCTCTATCCGACCAGCCGGCTCTTGACCTCCCTCACGGGATTGGCGATTCAGCGCAACAAGGCCATCGTCGGCCGCAACGCCTTCGCCCACGAAGCGGGCATCCACCAAGACGGAATGCTCAAGGAACGATCGACCTACGAGATCATGCGCCCCGAGGATGTCGGCGTACCCCGAACCGACCTCGTGCTCGGCAAGCATTCCGGCCGCCACGCGCTCAAGGACCGCGTCGTCGAGCTGGGGCATAACCTCACCGAGGACCAGATCGAGGCCCTGTTTCTCGACTTCAAGACCCTCGCCGACAAGAAAAAGGAAGTCTACGACGATGACCTGCTGGTCTTGATCGAAAAGTATCTCGAGACCGCCCCCGCCCACTGGGTCCTGCTCGGATTGCATACGACGGCGGGTCCATCGGTGGTCCCGACCGCGACGGTTTCGATCCGCCGGCCCGATGGCGAGACCGTCCAGGACGCGGCCATCGGCGATGGACCGGTCGACGCGATCTTCAAGGCCGTCGAGCGCGTGACCGGGGTGCGAGCCAACCTCCGCGAATTCGTCGTCCGCAGCGTCACCCAGGGAAAGGACGCCCAGGGCGAGGTGACGCTCGAGCTCGAAGTCGAGAGTGGCGACCGGTCGTTCCGCGGGCGGGCCGCCTCGACCGATATCATCGAGGCGTCGGCACAGGCGTATGTCAACGCGGTCAACGCGATCGCCGCTCACGAGGCGCGCGGCCACGTCCGCGAGGTCGTCGGGCGTCCTGGCGCGGGCGCGTGAACTGGCGAGGAGGCGGGATCCCTTGGACGAGCCGACGACATCGAGCAACCCAGGCATCCGCCCCAGGGTCGCCCTCACCATGGGCGACGTGGCGGGCGTCGGACCCGAGGTGATCGCACGGGGCTGGGCCGACCCCCAGCTCCACGCGGTCGCGCGACCTCTCGTGATCGGCGATCCCAACGTCCTCATAAAGGCCCTGGCCCAGATCGGCTCGCACGCGCGCGTTGAATGCGTCGACGAGCCAGAGGCCGCCAATCCCAGCACGGACGTCATCCCCTGCGTCACCGTCTCGATGCCTGGCGTCGACCTCACGGCGATCGCCCCGGGACGGGTCGACGGCCGGGCCGGGCGGGCGGCGTTCTTGTTCCTGGTCAAGGCGATCGACCTTGCCCTGGCCGGGCGCATTGGCGCGATCACGACCCTCCCGCTCAATAAACAAGCCCTCTCCCTGGGAGGTGTCACGCATCCCGGGCACACCGAGATCCTCGCCGAACGCTCGGGCGCGCGCGAGCACGCGATGATGCTCTATCTCGAGACCAACGCGACCGGCGATCATCCCCACGGCGGCCGCCGCGGAACCGGGCTGGGGGTGGTCCACGCCACGCTCCACGTTTCGCTCCGAAACGCCATCGAAATGCTCACCATCGAATCGATCGAGGCCAAGATCCGCCTGGCCGACCAGGCGATGCGACCGCTCACCAGCGGCACGCCCCCCTTGATCGCCACCGCCGCCCTGAACCCCCACGCGGGCGAGGAAGGGCTCTTTGGCGACGAGGAAATCCATCTGATTACCCCCGCCGTCGATCGAGCTCGCGCGGCCGGGGTCGACGTCACCGGCCCTTATCCCAACGACACGCTCTTTGGCCGGGCACTCGCCGGGGCCTTTGACGCCGTCGTCGCCATGTATCACGACCAGGGACACATCGCCCTCAAGACCTTCGGATTCCATCGCGCGGTCAACGTGACCCTGGGCCTGCCCATCGTCCGGACCAGCGTGGCCCACGGGACCGCCTTTGACATCGCGGGAAAGGGGCTCGCCGACCCCGCCAGCCTGATCGCGGCCACTCGCACGGCCGCACGAATCATCGCCTGGAGAGAATCCCATGACCCCACGATCGTGATCACCACCTAGGATCAGCCCCGCCGCTCGATTATCATCACGATGGGCAAAACGACGATCAGCCGACAGCCACGCCCGGAGTATGGTCCTTTGAGCACGATCGACTACATCTATCGCTTTGATCCCAACAGCACCGAAGACAAATATCTCCCACCCGACTCCGACTCGGCTCGAAAGGCCCTGGAAGACGGAAATCGCGTCTACGCAAGCTGGATCGAAAGCTGCCGCAACCACGACCCCAGCCAACCCTGCCCCGAATTCCTTCTGCCATGGCATGGGCTGGCGCTCGACAGCGAGCACCCCCCGCGACAGGCACCCTTCGCCGTGGTCTTGGGATGCGCTGATGCCCGCGCGCCGATCGAAATGGTCTTTGGTCAGGCCAGTAACGATCTCTTCGTCGTGCGAGTGGCAGGAAATGTCCTCGCCGACGTCTGCGTGGGAAGCATCGAATACGCCCTCTCGGCCTTGGCCGACAGCGTCAAGTGCGTCGTCGTCCTCGGGCATCTCGGCTGCGGAGCGGTCACGGAGACCGTGAACGCCTATCTTCACCCCGCCGATTACACCGTCAAGATCCAGTCGTTTGGGATTCGGTCAATCGTCGAGAAAATCTTCACCCCAGTGAAACTCGCCGACGACGCAATCCATCGCATCTGGGGGCCAGACGCCGCCCGCCACCATTCCTATCACAAGTCGCTCATCGACGTCGCGGTCTGCGTCAACGCCGCCCAGGCCGCCCTCGACATCCGCATGGAGGTGCGCAGGGTCGGCAAGCGCGATCTCGGCGTGCTCTATGGCGTCTTCAACCTGGTCACCCACCAGGTGAGCATGCCGGCCAATCCCCACCTGCCGGCCTCGGACATGAAGATCAATCTCGCCGTCGCCCCCCAGGGAGCGGCCAGCGTCAATCGGCTCGCCGAGCGAATGGCCGAAATCCTCCGACCACGCGCGCGAACGACCCAGCGCGCCGGCGAAAAGCCACGCCAGGAATCGGCCTGAATCGCTCCGCCGCTCGACGGCTTACCTATCGACGGATGATCTCGACCTCGACCCAGTTTGTCTCGACGACTCCAGGCCAGACCGAGCGAACATCGGGGTCGGCCCAGCCGCTCGCGGGGTCTGGGTGCAACAAGGCACGCGCCTTTCTCCGGCCGGCGCGATCGATCAGCCCCGCCGGCGCGGCGATGGGACCGAGCTCAAACCAGGCTGGCGTACCCTCGGCAAGCAACCCAGGTCCTTGACCCGAAAGGACCAGGCGACCAGCGGGAAACATCCCCTCGACCCCCTCGATCTCGATCATGATCCGATGGGCCAGATCACACGGAAGCGGCCTGGAAACAGCGATCCTGGGGGGAAACCGAAGCGTGAAATCCGAATCAATCGCAAGATAATCGCCGGGGCTCGCCGCTTCGCCCTGGTCACCAGGCTCGAGCGAGACGGCTCCCAGGATCACCTGGTTTCGCGTCTCGTCGGGGAGTGTCAGAATCGAGTCAATCGTGGGCAATTGCGTGAGCTCGAAGGTAAACGGCATGT
>JAKBAP010000382.1 GCA_021808995.1 Planctomycetota bacterium
GTCTCCAACCCCTGGAATCCAGGACTCGACACTGGCCGAGCCGATATAAGCGAACAAGGGGGCGAGATAGGCGATCGCGGCCCGATCCGACGATGGCCGGCTCGGGACGGTGATCGGAGGAACCGGTTCCACGCCGGGATCAGGATGTGTCATCACGATGGTTCCAGGGATTTCGTCGATCGCTACGCCGAGAATTGAGAACAAGATCCGAGTCGACGTTCCAGGAGATCGAGCAGTTCCGGGGCGTCGAGCGCCGGCACGATGAGATCAGCGGGCCCCAGCGCGTGGGCCGGGCTGTGAGCATGCGGCACCGCGACCACGACAGCGCCGGCGCGCCTGGCCGACTCGACCCCGGCGGGGCTGTCTTCCAGCACCAGGATCGAGCCCGCCGCGACCCCGAGCCGGCGCGCGGCCGTCGCGTAAATCTCCGGGTCCGGCTTGCCACGAATGACGTCCTCGGCCGCGAGGATAAACTCGAAGCGATCGGTGATCGCGTGCCGATCCAGCAGACCACGGGCGTACGACCGATTCGACGAGGTCGCGACCGCCAGCGGAGCTCGACCACGCAAGACGTCCAAGAGCCGCAACAGTCCCGGCGTCGGACTGACCGCGTCATTGACCAGCGATCCGAACCGCTCTCGCACCAAGGACAGCCACTCTTCCACCGATTCCTCGATTCCGGAGAGCCTCTTGAGCTGCTCACCCGCCTCGAGCGGCCTGCGCCCGATCATCGCATTCATGATTTCTGGCGTGAACGCGCGCCCGCGCTCGGCCAGGAGCTCGCTCGAAACCCGGTGAAAGAGGGCTTCGGTGTCAAACATCAGGCCGTCCAGGTCAAACACGACCGCGCTGATCGTCATCGGGCCTTGCCGTCCTCTCTCGAAAGTCACGACTCGGGTTGGTTGGCGGTATGATTTCGCGACCAGGGCATCGTAACCGACATGTCGGCCACGAAAAAACCCCCTGGCGACCGCGTGAGGGCGGTGACCAGGGGGTCGATTGTTTTCCGGTCGAGGGGGGCGATCAGGCCAGGCGACGGCCGCGACGAACCCGATGCACCACCGCAAGGGCCGCGAGCGCCCCGGACCAGGCCAGGATCGTCGCCGGCTCGGGAGCGGGAATCGGATGAATCTGGCCACCGGTCGGTGAGTAAGCGAGCGGATAGCCAGTCTGAGGATCAGGGTTTTGCAGGCTCACGTATTGCTGCGTGAACGGCTGGGTCGAGATGACAACGATCGTGCCGCTGTGCGCTCCAGCCGCCAACGGACCCGTGTTGGACGCGGGGTCGAGGTATTGAAAGGTGAGCGAGCCCGTCTTCATGCCCGGATACCAGGCGATCGAGGACGGCGTCTGCACCACGTTGCCCGGGGCGGCCTGGGGCAGGTCGAGCCCACCCACCTGGCCGTTGGTCACCACATAGGCGAACGTATTGTTCGGTCCCGAGGGATTGGTCAGATTCGTCCCGACGGGCGTGTCGTTGTACACCATGGACGCGCTGTTAACGAAGGTCGACTGGCCGGTGTTATCGGCGACATTGTTCACGCCAAACTGATAAGCGTAGGCATAGAGGCCCTGATACGCGCCAGTCCCGGCGAAGACCTGCGATTCGACCACGCCCGAAGTGGGCGTGTTCTGAAAGGTGTATTGCGACATCATCGGCGCTGTCACGGCCGAGAAATCGGCGTTGAACGTCGACGCCGACAACTGCGAGGGCGTCAGCGTTTGCACGATCGCCGCGGCGTCCGCGGACGGGCCGGCCAGGCAGAAAACCAGACCAGCCCCCAGTGCGAGAGCCTGAGTAAACTTGTTCATTCTTGCGATCTTCCAGGGTTGATCAGGTGGAGTCCGCCGGTCGCGGCGGACCAATCAAAGCGAGTCTATCCCTAACTCGCCGACCGGAGAACGTCCCCGGACGGGCCCATTGGCCAAAAACCATCCAACCGCGACTGAGGACAGCCACCCTTATTCCCGACCATTGAACCATTCGGGTCTAACGGCGACCGTCGGCGATCCCGACCAAAGCGGCGGTCCAAGCGCGTCCCGCGGGATCTGCTCGACTCCCCCACCGCGTCTCGGATCAAGGCCTTTCGACATCACCCAAGACGGGCGGGAAAGTATCAGGAAGTGACCGGGTGGTCAACGCGACTTTAATCAAAATCAGGGATTTCTCGGATTCTTGGAAACACCTCATCGCGGTGCCCGCTCGCGTGGGCTCGAACCGGTGCCGATCGCGGTCTCGACCCCCTTTTTCCTCGGGTTCAAATGAGAACCGAGACGTCAAAACGGTTGGTCCGTGAGACCACCCCGTCAAGCCGACGCCCAGCAAGGTGAAATGGCCGGCAGGCACGGTTCCCGGAGGTCAGCCGCCGCGCTCTTTGTCTCGATCCGATCGCATTCCACGGCTCCGCGCTTGTCGGAATCGAGATCCCGGCGTCATTCCGAGTCCTCGCTCGGGCGGATGAGCTCGAAGTATTTGCGGATCGTCTCGCGATGTCCCAGGGGGAGCGGCTCGGAATCGAGGGCGGCCTCGGTCATGCGACGGTATTTTTGATACTGTTCGCGATAGGTCCGCGCGGCTGTCTGGCGGCCTTCGGGGAGGTGGGTGGTCTCGGTTTCGGATGCTCCCTCGCCCATCTGGCCGGTCACTTGCTCGCGTTTCTTGGACGCTCCCAGGGTGGTCCGCTCGCCGTCGACATTGCCGCTCGTGCCCATTGCCCAGGTATGCGAGGACTTTTCCGATTTCTTTCGCATCCGGAGCTTGGCGGTGTTGTTTTTATCGCAATTGCTCTTGCACTGGCCCAGCTTGGCGACTTGCAGGGCGAGCAGGTCCTTGATTCGCTTCCGTCGTCCTTGCGAACGGGCCAGGTTGCCGAGTTTCTTGCAGGCGCTCGCGGCCGCGCCGTCCTCGTCGAGTGATTCGGCGAGCTCGGTGGTCGCGGTCGAAAGATCGGTCAGCCCGGCGTCTTCCATTCGCTTGGCGGCCTGGGCGAGTTTTTCCTTGAGAGCCTTGGCTTCCTTGGCCTCGAACTTGGGCTCGATCTTGTCGAGCTGCTGGGCGGCCTGGTCGTATTTGCCGTTTTGTAGTGCCTGGCCCGCGCCATCAAGAGCCTGGCTCGACGCCATCGCCTCGCCGAGGTTTTGCATCTGGGCGTCGACGACGCCGACGTTGAACTGGGCCTGCTCGGCGGCCACGGCGGCTTGCATCTCGGAGAGCTTGGCCAGTGCTTCCTTGAGGTCGACTCCGGGGAGCTTGAGCTCCTGGACGCTCTCGTTGAGTTTCTGGACGAGCTTCTTCAGTTCGGGCGAGTTCTCGCGATTCGCCGCCTGATCGAGGTCGGCCAGATCCTCGGCCGCTTCGGCGGCGGCGTCGAGCACGTTTTCCAGCGGCTCGACCGGCATCGCCTGGACGGGGGTCGGCCGCGACCAGAGCAGGAGAGCGAGCGCCGGCACCAAGAGAAGGGCTGAGTAAGGGACCAGCCGAGGAACCCGAAATGGGGCGACCAGGCGGGGATCGATCGCCGCCAGGTGTTCCTGGGCATCCGCGACCTGAAGCCGGTGGAACGGGCTTGCCTGCCCCAGGCCGATGAATTCGACGGCCGTGATCGTTCGGTCCTTGAGCCCATATCGCGTATCGGCCGCGCTGGCCGCGAGCATGGTGGTCCGACCCCGGAAAAGGGCCCAGATCGCCCCCACGACCGGCCCGAGCACGACCAGACCAAGGGCCAGCCGCGTCCCACCGTCAAAGGGGAGCGGAGTCCCGAACCGGAACCGCCAGATCCCCATCGCCAGGGCCGCGACCGCGCCGGCGAAGAGACCCAGGGCCGTCACCCGGACGACTTCCTGAACTAACTGACGCCGCCGAACCGGCTCAAGCACGCCCGCGATCTGGTCGTTCATGGTCTTGCACCCTTGTGGTGGAAATGGCGGAAACACCCAGAAACTCGACCGACCGATTCCAAACTCCCGACGATTGTACGATCACTCGCGCCGCGTGAAAAGGGAAAACCGAACAATCCGCGAATTCCCCGAGAAATCGATCCGCCTGAGCGCCACGTCGATCATGAAGAGCAGTAGCGCCGCCATCGCCAGGACCGGCCAGAGTGGGACGGCCCGGAGCGCGGACTTTTCGGGCGGGGTGAAGACGTCCTCGGGCTTGACGTCCGCGCGGCCGCCCGAGGTCGCGGCGATCTGGCGGAGATTCTCGGCGTTCACCGGCTTGAGCCGGAGCTCGTCGGGATAGCCCACCGCCAGCCCCCGCGATTGCCGGCCGATCACCTGGCCTTCACGCGACTGGCTAAAGACGAGCTGGTACGACCCCGCCCGCGTCGCGTCCACGCGCGCTTCGTATCGTCCGGGGGCGGATTGCGCCATCTCGAGCTTCGTCGTCGTGAGCGAGGGGTCGATCAAGGTCAGCTCGGTCTGGGCCTGATTCAAGAACCTGCCCGAGGGCTCGACCGCGTCCAGGGTCACGACCGCCTCCCGGCCCGTCCGTTTGATTTGAACGTATGTTCCCTTTGCCTCGGCCTTGCGGAGGGCGTGGCGGACGATCTGGGCCCAGAACGGGCCGAATTGTGGCCAGCTCAGCCATTCGGCGGCCCAGCGCGGCTTGGCGTCGGAGGTAAAGGCCACGCTGATTCCTAGCCCGTATCGCCACCAGGCCAGGAGCGGGTCGCCCGACTCGGTCGCGAGGATGACCTCGGCCGTTGGCTTTGGCCGGGTGATGACGTATCCCAGGAGAAAAGGCGCTTCGTCCAGGCGGATCTCGGAGAGCACCTTGGTGGGGCGGATAAGGGCGGCGGAGAACGGTTGCTCGTTGATCGCCGACTTGCTGGCGGTGACGGTTTCCTTGGCGAAGATCTGGGGGACCTGGCCGGGGTCATTGGCGACATAGAACCGGCCGTTGCCGAGCCTGGCGATCTCCTCGAGCAGGGTTTCGTCGGCGTCGCCCCCCATCGCCACGGTCGAGACGGTGATCCGATCGGCGGCCATCGACTGCGCGATCCC
>JAKBAP010000020.1:0-21645 GCA_021808995.1 Planctomycetota bacterium
AACAACGAGGACCTCTACGTCGGCGCGGGGGGTTTTACCCGCAAGGGGACCCCCGAGGAGGTGGCGATCCAGACCTCGATCAATACCCGGGTCGGGGTCGAGCGGGCGATCCGGTACGCCTTCGAGCTGGCCCGCAAGCGGTCGCGGTCGGGGTCGTTTCGGGGCCTCACGGACGACGACCGCAAGGCGGGCTTCGTCCGTCAGGTCACCATGGTAGCCAAGACCAACGTCTTGACCTTCGCCCACGACCTCTGGATGCGCGCGTTTAACGAGGTGGCCCGCGAGTATCCCCAGGTCAAGGCCGACTATCAACACGTCGACGCGTGTTGCATGCGGATGGTGGTCGCGCCTGAGCGATTCGACGTGATTGTCACCACCAACATGTTTGGCGACATCATCACCGATCTCGGGGCGGTGCTCCAGGGGGGGATGGGACTGGCGGCCTCGGGCAACATCAACCCCGAGCGAACCGCCCCGAGCATGTTCGAGCCCGTGCATGGCTCGGCCCCGGACATCGCCGGCAAGGGAATCGCGAACCCCCTGGCGTCGATTCTCTCGCTGGCCATGATGCTCGAGCATCTCGGCCAAGCTCGATCCGCCGAACGCATCCGAGGGGCCGTCGCCGCCGTGCTCGCCGACGGAACCCCCAGAACCCCCGACCTGGGGGGAAATTCCACCACCAAGGACGTCGGAAAGGCCGTTCGCGCCGCGCTCGCCCTTGACAAAAGTCGATGATCGGTACTATCTGATAAAATGGACCAAAAGCCGCGACGCGGGGCCTCCTCACCGCTTGAAGCAAGCGGGCTCGGATGCAACAATGAAAGATGTGGGTCTTTCCGATCGGGCCTTGATCAGCCAGGGCTTGCTGGATCTCTTACCACGATAGAGGGAATCGCGATGCCTTTCGCCAAGAACCGTGTCCGATCGGGGTTCACTCTGATCGAGTTGCTCGTCGTGATCGCGATCATCGCCGTCCTGGTGGCCATGATCATGCCCGCCGTCCAGTCGGCACGCGAAGCGGCCAACCGAGCCAAATGCCAGAACAACCTGAAACAGCTCGCGCTAGCGGTCCAGGAATATCACGACTCATTCAGCTCGTTCCCCTCGGGCTGGTACTGCATGGTTCCCACCTACGACTCCAACAACAATCTCACCTCCGGCGACATCAACTGCGCGACCGTCGGCACACCCTATCAAAACTATATGTGGAACGGGCTGGTCGGGCTGTTTCTCAAGATGGAACAGAACAACCTGTTCAACGAGATCAATTTCAACCTCTATCCCACCTGGCCAGACAACGCCACTTCAGTGCGCAGGACGCTTGATGGTTTCGTCTGCCCGTCGAATCGTCGCGCCCAGACCGTGTCGGCCGGAAATGGTTCGACCACCCAGCTTGGGCCCAGCGACTATCGCGGGAACATGGCCGCGGGCATGATCCCCCCCAACTCGGCCAACGGCTGCCCTACCCAGCTCCCTTCGAACCCCTATTGTCTCTTCTACGACAATGGAACCCTCTATCAGAACTCGACGGTCACGATGGCCGATGTCACCGACGGCTCTTCAACCACCGTGGTGATCGGCGAAAGCCTCACCGGCGTCTGGTCGCAGGCCACCAGTTGCTGTGTCCGCACCAATATCGACCGGACCATTAACCAGCCCATCGTCTCGGGGGGCGTGAACTACTACACCTACTGGATGAGCAAGCACCCCGGGCTCGTCAATTTCGCCTTCTGCGACGGTCACGTCGCGACCGTGACCCAGCAGATTAACAAGATCGTGCTTAACAAGATCATGACGCGAAACGGCGGCGAGACCGTCTCCGCCGACGAAATCAAGTAAGGGCCAGAGGCGGGCCGGCACAACCGGACCCGCCTGGGCCGAGATCAGGCTCGCGATCAGAACGCCACCGGGAGCTTCAGATAGCGCCTGACGGCGATGAACTGGCTCGAGTGGTTGATCGAGTGCATCGCCACGATGTTCAGGATCGCGCCCACCGTGGGGGCGAACGGGGGGAGCGTCCCGTCCTTGGTATCCCCAAAATCGGCGTCGGACAGCGAGTCCATGACCGACAAGATGACGGCGCGATGAGTTTTCAGCAGGGCCAAATACTCATCCTTGGTCAGGAACCGCGAGTCGTCGCCAGACTGTTCCTTGAGCGAGTGGGCCGCTTCGAATCCATCGGGAAGCGCGGGCGACGAGCCTGGGCTCAGCAATTCCGCGAACATTCGCTCGGCCGTGATCAGATGACCGAGCTGGAGAGCGATGGGGTTCATTCCCTCGATCGGCCGGATCTTGAGATCGGCGTCCGAGAGGCCGTCAAGGTAGGCGTTGAGCATGAAGTCGGAAGTGCTGATCGAATGGAGAACGATATCCTTGGGTCCCATGAACAAAAAGCTCCGAATTGGTGGTGGAGAGAGATTGCCAATGCCTGATTGCACGATGTCGTTCGCGACTAGCGAGCCGCCGCCCTGGCCTCGGTTGTGATGGGGCCCGAGTTGAAGTCGGCGATGAACAGTTGGCTCTTCCGGTCGGCGGTCCGGCCGCTGGATGTCCACATCAGCCGGCGGCCGTCGGGGCTGAATACGGGCAGGCCGTCGAATCCCTCGTGATAGGTCACGCGCTCTTCACGCCCGGTCTCGACGTCCATGAGATAGAGCTCATAATTGGCGTGACCGTGCTTGCTGGTGGCGTAGATGATCCGCTTGCCGTCGGGGTGCCAGTAAGGCCCCCAGTTGACGAACTCATTTTGGGTGAGCGCCCGCTCGGCCTTACCATCGATGTCATTGACATAGACCTGGAGCAGGTCGTTGGCGTGGCGGTCGCTCCGGTAGATGATTCGCTTGCCATCGGGAGAAAAGAACGGGCCGCCGTCATAACCCTTGGAATGGGTGATTCTGCGCGGATTCTTGCCGTCGGCGTCCATGATGTAGATTTCGCCGTCGCCGTCGCGGAACGAGGTGAAGACAATGCTCGAGCCGTCTGGCGAATAGCTCGCCTCGGCGTCGTAACCCGGGGCGTCCGTGAGGCGAACGAGGTCCGAGCCATCACGGTTCGCTCGAAAGAGATCCATCGATTCGGGAAATTCCCAGCGATAGCGCGAGGTCCGGCTGTAGGCTGGTCCCTTGGTGGGCTCGGCCTCGGTGCTGGGGCTCAGGTGCGTGGAGGCGAAAAGGATCGATTTTCCATTGGGATGAATGAACGAGCAGGTACAACGCCCCTTGCCCGTACTGACCATCTTCACGGCCGAGTCGGGCCTGAGCGCTCCGGTGAAAATCTGATAGCCGTCCTCGTCGGGCTTAGGCTCGTGAAAGATCGCCGGAGGAGTGTAGGGGACGGCCTGAAAGATGATCGAGCCGCCATCGGGGCTGAAATAGCCCTCGCCAGCTTTGGCCAGCCCGCTCGTGACCTGGCGGACGTTCGTGAGACGCCTCGATTCCAGCCGCGCGACCTCGTCCTCGGAAAGCGCGGGCGAGGCCCCTTTCACCGAGGGAGGCTGGCCCATCAGGGCGATCGTCAAGAGCAGGCTCGATCCAGCCATGGTCAACATGTGGAAGACTCCCCGAAACAAATCCCGTTGGTGACCGCTCGATCACGCTCGCAAGACCACCGATCGAGCCAGTGGACTCTACTCGATCCCTGATCGTCTGCCTAGTATATACGGGAGGTCAAGCGCACGCCAAGACCGGCGTTCGCCCTTCGTTTCGTGAACCCGCCCGGCCCGTGAGGAATGCTTGTGAAGATCTATACAAAGACCGGCGACGACGGAAAAACCGGGGTCCTGGGCGACCGGCGTCTTTCCAAGAACGACGCCCGGATCGACGCCTATGGGACGGTCGACGAGCTCAACGCGGGGCTCGGCCTCGCGCGGGCACTCGGCCTGCCCGAAGAGGTCGAGAGGGTGGTCGCCCGGTTTCAGGACGAGCTCTTCATCGTCGGGGCCGCGCTCGCGGATCTCTCGACCCAGGGGCGGTTTCGGGCCGCCGTCACCGACGATCACGTGGCCTGGCTCGAGCAAACGATCGATGCCTTCGAGGCAACACTCGCCCCCTTGGTTCAGTTTATCCTGCCAGGGGGCTCGCCCGCGGCGGCCCAGCTTCATCTCGCTCGCACGGTCTGCCGACGGGCCGAGCGCCTGGTGGTCGGCCTGGGCCAACAGCCTTGCGAGGACGTGCCAGGTGTCATCGTCGTTTATCTGAATCGGCTGGGGGATTTGCTGTTCGTACTGGCGAGAGTGGTCAACCAACTGGCGGGCGTGGCCGATGTCCCCTGGAAGGGGATCCCATGATGACAACCAACGACCTGAAGGGGCGGGTCGTCCTCATCACCGGGGGACGCAGGGTGGGCTCGGAGCTCGCTCTCCTGCTCGCGGAGCGCCAGGCGAAGGTGGTCATGACGTACCACACGAGCCGTCACGCGATCGAGACCACGATCGCGGCGATTCACGATCGGGGCGGCGAGGGGCTGGCGGTCAGCGCGGATCTCACAAACGCGGCGCAAGCGGCCCGGGCGGTCGACCAGGCGAGCCAGGCCTTCGGTGGGCTGGACTCGCTCGTGAACATGGCGAGTGTCTATCGTCGGACACCGTTTGATTCGCTCCAACCTGGCGATTTTGACGACATGATCGCCGCCAATCTCGCGGGCCCCTACCATACGGCCGTCGCCGCGGCCAGGATCATGGTCCATGGCTATCGCGAGGATGCGCGGCAACGCACGATCGTGAACATCGGCGACTGGGCTTCCGAGCGCCCTTACAAGGATTATCTCCCCTACTTGATCGCGAAGGGGGGTTTGGCGACGATGACCCTGGCCCTAGCCAAGGAGCTCGCCCCGGCCGTCGCCGTTTCGATGATTCAGCCCGCCATGATCGACCCACCCCCCGAGTTCAGCGACGACGACAAGCGGGCCGTGCTCGACCAGACGCCACTCGGTCGATTTGGCTCGGCCGGCGATGTGAATCGGCTCGTGCTCTATTTGCTGGAGGGGACGCGGTTCGTCACGGGCTCGTGCTTTCGCGTTGACGGCGGCCGGTTCCTGGGAGTGGATTCCTGAGCCCCAGCGAACGGCTCAGTCGGGAATGACCGCGTACTCGCGCTGACCGCGGCGGATCTTGATCCGCGGAGACAGCAGTTCGCGGGTCCGCCAAAGGAGCCAATGGCCGCACGGCACCAGCACCGGGCGAACCAGGATCGCGTCGACCAGAATGCCAACCGCCAGCGCGAAGCCCAACTGGCGCAGGGAGCTCAGGGGGCTCGTGAGAAACGAGGCGAAACTACACGCCGTGATCGCGGCCGCCGAGGTGATCAGTCCGCCGGTGTGGCTGATCGCCCGGATGATACCCTCGCGAAGGCCACGCTTGCGCGATTCCTCGGAGAGCCGGGTCATGAGGAAGACGTTATAGTCGACCCCGACGGCCACGAGCAGCACGAAGAGAAAATACGGAACCTTCCAATCAAGCCCCTCGGCCCCCATCAGGGTGACGAAGACGACATGGGTCGCCCCCAGCGCGAACGCATAGGTGAGGATCATGGTGGCGACCAGATTGGCGCAGGCGAGCGGGTCGCGAATGGCGGCCAGAAGCACCAGGAAGACACCCAAGGGGATGATGATCCAGCTTTGCAGTTGATCGGCGTTGGTGAGCGCACGGATGTCCGCCGATTCGGCGTTGGCACCGGCGATCCGGGCGGTCACCCGGACCCCTTCGTACTCGCCCAGATAGTCGGTGAGCCGCCTGCGCAGGGTCAGCGCCTGATCCATCGCCGCGTGCGAAAAGAGTCGATCCGACTGGATCAGATCGATCCGCGCCCGGTGGCCGTCGGGTGTGATATAGGCGTGAAAACTTCGCAGCAGCTCGGGGTTTTCATTCACCGTCTGGTCGTTGATCAAGAGCCGATCGAGGGCGCGACGGCCGACGGGATCGTTCAAGATCGATGCCATCTCGCGATGCGCCTGGGCCGCCCCCGCCGCGATCCGGCTGATTCCCTGGACGGCCCGGCCGAGGTTGCGAAGCATGGTCTCGGGGGGTTTTTCCTCGGTGGGCCCGGAGCTGTTGGGACTCGCGACCAACGGGCTCGATCCGGGCACCTGAGCGGCCGCCGGGCTGGCGACCGAGGAGATCGCGCGGCCCAAGCTGGGAAGTCCAAGGGCTGACGCGCCAATCTGGCCAAGGTCCAGCATCGACCGCGATGACACGGGTGCCTCTTTTTCCTCACGGCCAGAGGCCCGCGCGACCCGTTGATCACGCTTGGGGGGGAGCTTCGGGCCGGTCAGGGGCAAGCCGGTCTGTTTCTCGAGCCAGACCGCCGCTCGGAGCCTGGCCGCCCCCGCCGTCAGCCCCTTTTGAAGCTCGCCCGCCCCTGCCTCGATTTTCACGAATCCCTGGTCGACCTCTCCCAATCGGGACGCCAATCGTGCTCGCTTGAGGGGCTCGGCGCTCCCCAGGGGCTGGGTCGCGGAACGGACCTCGGTGAGCATTCGTTGATGCGAGAGCAAGCGGCTCACGTCGTCGATCATCGCCAGCCCCTCGGACTGCCTCAGGTCAACGTCCGACTCCAGCACCACGGTCAACGGCGCGAGCATGCCAGGGTCGAATTTCGCGGCGATCAGGCGGAAATCGGTCGCCGCGTCGGAACTCGCCGGCAGCTCCGACAAGAGGTCCTGGATGAAATGGGCGCGAAGGCCCACGACCGAGAGCGGGATCATCGCCAGCAGGGTCAGCGCCCAGCTCTTCAGGGGTCGGGCCATCGCGCGGCGGCCGATCCGCTCCCAGGCCACGCGCGAACCGCCGGCGAGCCCAGCGAAAGCCCCAGGCCGCCACCGGGCCAGGATCAGCAGCAAGGCCGGCGTCAGGGTCAGGGTCGCCGCCAATGACAGAGCAAGCGCGATCGCCACGCTCGGACCAGTGCTCGAGAACAGCTTGAATCGCGTCGTCCCCATGAGGAGCAAACCGACAATGATCGTGCCCGCGGAGGTCGCCAGCGGCTTGGTCGAGCGCGACAGAGTCGATCGCATCGAGGCGGTCGGGTTTTCGGGGTTCAGCCGCTCGGCGTAACGCCACGAGAGAAACAGGCAAAAATCGGTCCCGACCCCAAACAGCACCGCGATCAAGAACAGCTCGACCAAGGGTGAGAGATCCCACCCCATGAGCATCATCCAGGCGAGCATCCCACGCGCGACAATCAGGCTCGCGCCGATGGTGGCGAGCGGGACCAGGGCCAGCCAGATCGAACGATACACAATCAACAGGACCACGAGCAGCAAGGCGACGGTGGCAACGGCCGCTCGATCGAGGGAGGTCTGGACATTTTTCATGTACTCACGGCCGATCACCGCGTCGCCCGTCCAGCGCACCCGCAGGCCCTCGGGCGAATCAGCCAGGTGGGCCTGTTTTTCGAGCCAGCCGACGGTCTCATGCGTGGGCGGCGCGACGAACGAGCTCGAGAGCGAAACCACGACCATCATGGCTGTCCCATCGGTGCTCGCGAGCCGCGAGGCGATCTCGGGGGGCGAGCCAGGGCCAATCACTCGCAAGATATCGCCAGGCGCCTCGGGCCCCACGACCCGATCGGCCAGCCGGGCCGCGTACTGCCGATCTGGCTCGGTCAGACCCCCAGGCCGATGGATCAAGGCGGCGGCCATCGACGAATACGCCTGGTCGGGCCAGCAGTGGTTGAGCAACAGCGCGGCCTGGCGACTCTCCGCGTCGGCGGCCAACATCCGGGCCTGTCCCTCGGCCGCCAGCCGCGTGAGATTGGGCGCGAAACAAGCCACCAGAACCACCAGAGACAGCCAGAACCCCACGATCCACCACGGCCCACGCCCACCGAGAAACCGCGATCCGTCGAGTCGTATCACCATTCGCTCTCCCTCAACCCGGCTCGCGGTGCCTGATCAATCAGGCAAACCCCCGCGGATCGACCCGAGAGCCAACTCGCCGCTCCCTGACCGACCCTCCCACCCTGGGCCACTCGACCCCCGGCCGTTTTTCGATTCATCCGTTCATGCCTGGCGCGTCAAGTCGAATTCTCATCGGCACTCGATGGACGAACCGGTAGGGAATCGTATTTTGTCGATTTCAACCTATTCAATATAAGGAATTTGGTGTAGGGATCAAGAAGCATGGGCCCCAGGGCTCGCGGTGGAGGGATCGGGGGCCGACGATCGAATGCTAGTTCGCGTCGACGGATGTCGATCGTCCGGTCGTCGGTCCGGGGGCCAAGGGAAGGGCGAAGAGGGTCCGCGACCGCGCGGTCAACGGGACCAGGAGCGACGAATCCAGGGCGGGAGTGGGAACGAGGGTCTTGATCAGCCCATGGACGCTGGCCGCCCCATGAGGCGCTGACATCAGGGGCATGGTCGCCCCGGCGAGCACCACGTCCGGGGCGAATTCCGTGCCCAGGGCCCCCTCCAGGTGGATCTCGCCCTCGGAATTGATCGCGAACCCGAGCCCAATCGCGCGGAAATCGACCTCGGTCGCGCCGCGAGCGGTTTGGGCCTTGAGCCGGGCGGTCGGGCGAAACCGCATCTCGCGGGTGAGCGCGTCCAACAAGGGAACGCCGATCGAGCCCGAGTCGGCGGTCAGCTCTCCCTTGGCCTCGAGCCAGCCCGGTCCCTGGTCACCCCGGTCGCCCCACCGCGCGGTCGTGATCGCCACGTGGGCCCGCCCGCTCAGTCGCCGGCCAGGAAACCGCTTGCCCACCAGGACCCCGAGATCAATCTCGTGAATCGAGCCCGTGAATCGCGCCTCAAGCCCCCCTGCCCCGGCCTGTCTGAGCTCAAGCGCGCCCAGGACCGTCGCGCGTGGCCCCAGCCAATCGCCGGCGTCGAAAAAGGGAGCGAGCGCCCGCGCGGGGAGTGGAGGCCCCTCGACGGTTTTCGCGGTCAAGGTGGTCGCGACCGGCTCGACCCGGCGATCGCGCTCGAGCGTCGCCTCGCAGCGGGTAACCCCCCCCGAGCCAGCCACCGCGAAGGCCAGTTTGAGGGTCGTCCGTTGGGGCTCGATCACAAGCTCGCCGGCCAGGTCGCGAAGGCTCGCCGCCAGCCCCTCGCTCCCGAGGTCAAAACGGCAGGCCGAGGAGGAAAAGCTGACGCGATCGGAGCTGATCCGGCCCGATTGTGCAAGCAAGGCCGAGAGCCGGCCAAGCGCCTCCAGGGGGGAATCCGCGCGAAACACAGGGTCGCTGATCCGGAGGACCAATTCACGATCGAGCCGTTCGAGGGAGACCGTGTCGGCGCGCGCGAGCTCGGCGAGCCGGCCCCCGCGCGGTTCCTCTCGTCGGAGGACCAGGCCCCGGACCCGTACTTCACCTGGCCGGGGATAGGCCACCTCGCGAAGGCTGACGTGCATCCCAATCGCGCGTCCGAGCTCGATTTCGACATCGCGGACATGCCCAGGTCGGTTGATCCGCCAGGCTGTCATGCCGACATGGACCGTCGGCGCGATCGAGACCACCGCGAGCACGAGGGTCGCCAATCCCTGCCGAACCGGGCGTGTCAGGGAAACCATCCGTGCCTCCCAACCAACCGCCGCCTCTCGAACCAAGCCTGACCGTGAGGGAAGAATAGACAAATAGGGCGGGATGCTCAATCCGAGTCTGGGTCGTTGGTGGAGATCCGTGCCTGGGGTTCGCGACCAGATCCGCGACCAGATCGCGCGAGAAGTTCACGAGGGGTAAGTCCGTGGACCTGTTTGAAGAGTCGCGAGAAATGGGAAGGATCGCGAAACCCGCACGAGTAGCTCGCCTGTTTGATAAGCCCTCCCGAGGCGAGCACGAGGTCGAGGGCGTGGTTCATCCGGAGCCGGAGCAGATACTGATAGGGGCTGATCTCGCCGTTTTCGCGGAACAAGCGACAGAGATACGACGGCGTCACGCCGAGCCGTCCCGCGGCGGATTCGACGCTGAGATGGTCGCGAAAGTGGTCACGAAGGGACTGGCGACATCGTAAAAACGTGTCATGTCGCGCCGACCCGGCCGCCGGAGCCGGCGATCGACCCGCCCGGATCTTCAAGCACAAGAGGCGAAGGTAAATCGCCGCGAACGCCTGGGATTCCCGGGAGCGCCTCACCGCTTCGCGATGCAATCCGTCGAAAACCTCGGACAGCTCCGCCGGGCTCGCGACCCGCGTCACAACCCCAGGGCGAGGCACCCAGTACGCCGGCATCGACGCCGATGGACCTCGCCTCGCATCGAGAAAACACTTGACCAGAGGATTCTCGGAATTGCTCTGGATCCGGCAAGGAATCCCAGGTCCGTAACAAAAGACCGTCGCGGGTCCAAGCTCATAGTGTCGTCCAGCAAGCCAGAGATCACCCTGACCGCGCTCGACCCATTCGATCGCGAAAAAGGGAAAGTCGGATCGATCGATCGCGTAGTCGGGGCCACACGATTCACGGCCGCCGCAGACGACCACCGGATCGGCCGCGACCCGCCGCCGATGCAGGTAGAAATAACGACCCTCGCGGACCTGGGTCGCGAGCTCGGGAAACAGGGGCGCGCTGGATTGTGATTCCATGTCGGATCCCAAATGGTGGTCCTGGGAGGAAGACAGGTCAAGAATATCCGGGTGATGACGAGAATATCCACGGGAATCGCTGGGAAACGCGATGTCGTCACGGTTCGTTCGTGGTTTAGAATCAGCTCGGTCAAGACGGAGTCCAGGCCGGTCGGGACTTGGGTGCTCCAGGGAGCATCACATCGACATAACGGTAACAAGGGCGGGTGAAAATGTCGGACCAGGTGATTGGGGAGCCCGCGTTCGCAAGGGCTCGAGACGGCGTCGACCCGCGCGTCGTCCCGCGGCTGAGGCTCGCCGATGGCGGAACGATGCCGGCGATCGGAATGGGGACCTTCGGCTCGGACCGCTACCGTGGCGAGGATGTCGCCCGCGCCGTCGTCGAGGCCGCCGATCTCGGCTACCGCCATTTCGACTGCGCCTCCGTGTATGGTAACGAGGCACAAATTGGGGGCTCGCTGAGGACGATCCTCGCCGGCGGGATCGGGCGCGAGGAACTTTGGGTGACCTCGAAACTCTGGAACGACAGCCATGGCGAGGGCCAGGTCGCGCTCGCTTGCGAGCGCTCGCTCGGGGACCTTGGCCTCGATTACCTCGACCTTTACTTGATTCATTGGCCGTTTCCCAACACACATCCTCCCGGCTGCGACATGGATTCGCGGAGCCCCAACGCCAAACCGTATCTTCACGACCAGTACATGAACACCTGGCGACAGATGGAGGAACTGGTTGATCGGGGCCTGACCAGGAGGATCGGCTCGTCGAACATGACCATCCCTAAGCTCCAATTGTTGCTGCGGGACGCACGAATCCGGCCGGCCTGCAACGAAATGGAGCTTCATCCCCACTTCCAACAGCCCGAACTCTTCCAGTATCTCGTGAGTCATGGGATCACGCCCATCGGCTACTGCCCAATCGGCTCACCGAATCGCCCGGATCGCGATCGCTCGCCCGAGGACACGGTCGACCTTGAGGACGCCGTCATCACGGGGATCGCCAGTCGTCTGAACCTCCACCCGGCGGTCGTCTGCCTGAAATGGGCGATCACGCGTGGTCAAGCTCCGATCCCATTCTCGGTGAAAAGGAGTCAGCTCCTGGAAAACCTACGAGCCGCCGCCGGTGATCCCTTGTCGGCGGACGACATGCGCGCGATCTCCGCCATCGATCGGGGTCGACGACTCATCAAGGGACAGGTTTTCCTCTGGAAGGACAACCAGGGCTGGGAAGACCTCTGGGACTTGAACGGCGAGATTACCCCTCCCTGACACGAGGACCGATCAATGAATCCGATTTCCGAAACCATGACCGGGGTCGTGCTCCCGGGCAACAGCACCGTCTTGCTCAGGGAATACCCGATCCCCAGGCCGGGACCAGGGCAAGTCCTGGTCAGGATGAAGGCCTCCTCGATCTGCGGGAGCGACATCCGCGCGATCTACCGCGAGCACCTGGGAACGGGAGCCGAGGCTTACCAGGGTGTCATCGCCGGCCACGAGCCATGCGGGCGGATCGCCGAGGTCGGCGCGGGGTGCCGCGTCCTTGAGCCCGGCAACCGGGTGGTAATCTATCACATTTCGGGATGCGGTTTGTGCGATGATTGTCGTTACGGTTATATGATCGGTTGTCATGATCGAGTCCGGGCGGCCTACGGCTGGCAGCGCGACGGTGGGCACGCGGCTTACATGCTGGCGGAGGAGGCGAACTGTATTCGACTGCCGGACTCGCTTTCCTACATCGACGGGGCGCTCTGCGCGTGTGGGTTTGGCACTGCGTACGAGGCTCTTGTTCGGATGGGGGTGGGGGGACGAGATCGCTTGCTCGTGACGGGAATGGGTCCCGTGGGCCTGGCGGCGGCGATGCTGGGTCGACAGCTTGGGGTGAGCCGCGTCCTGGGTGTCGACCTCTCGGGATCGCGATTGGCCCTGGCGACCGACCTGGGGCTGATCGACGAAGGGTTCGAGGCCGGCGACGACGCTCTCGAGCGAGTACTGGCCGTCACGGGGGGGCGCGGGTGCGAGGCCAGCATCGATTGCTCGGGGGCGGCCTCGGCTCGCTCGCTGGCCCTCCGCGGCACCCGCGAGTGGGGGCGATGCGCGTTCGTCGGCGAGGGGGGAACAGTCGACTTCGACGTATCCCGGCATCTTATTCATAAGCAAATCACCATCTTCGGCTCGTGGGTCACGTCGCTTGGGCGAATGGCCGAACTGGTCGAGCGGCTCGATCGCTGGGGGCTTCATCCCGATCGGACGTGCACGCATCGATTACCGCTGGACCGCGCCGGCGAGGCCTATCAACTGGCGGCCGATGGGCGGAGTGGCAAGGTGTGCATCATCCTTGACGACGACGGTTCGTGACCGCGAACGCCATGATCGCTCGTATCAGGCCAACGACCGCTCGTGTTGACCGCCGAGCTGGAGTTCGCCAACGATTTGAAAGGGACGGACAAATGACGTGGAAAAACAACTGCCAATCGCTCGCCATCGCCGCGACGATCGTGGGGGCGGTTTTTTGCTGGGAATCCGCCAGAAGGAACAGCGGGGCGACCTCGGGCGCGACCAAACAGGGCACCGAGCCCACCCTCCGGGCGCCGGCGCCGCCAATGACCCTCTTTGGGACCATGGGAAAAGAAGGCAAGCTGGTCCCCGGAGTGGAAAAGGTTCTCCTCGAAAAACAAGGATCGGGGACGCTGACGCACATGTGGTTTGGCGGCGCGTGGCCAGGCTGGGGCGACACGAGAATTCGGGTCTATGTCGACGGCGAGGAACGAGCGGGGATCGACATGGGTCTGTTCCTCGGCCATGGCATCGGATGGGGCGACGACTCAGCGCCCTGGGGGACCAATCGCCTGGGCAAGACCGGTCGGCCAAGTGGGGTCTACAACACCTACAAGATTCCTTTCGGCAATGGCGTGAAAGTCACGGCGAGTCTCGCCCCTGGGGTCCGCGAGCCCCAGGTTTTCTGGTGGATCCTGCGGGGCTTGACCGATTATCCCGTCCAGGTCGGCGGCATCGCGTTGCCGACGTCCGCCCGACTTCATTTGTATCGCCGCGAGAACATCCGCCTCGCTCCCCTCGAACAGGCCGCGATCCTGGATACCAAGAACCGGGGCCTCCTCTACGCGGTCACTTTCGAGGCGGTAAGCACCAATTTTAACTATCTCGAGGCATGCCTTCGGGCTTATCCCAATGGTCGAAAGGACCCCGTCTGGCTCTCGTCCGGCACCGAGGATTACTTTCTGGGAACCTACTATTTCAACGCCGGACTCTATCACAACCCCGTCGCCGGGCTCACGCATGGAGACCCTGATCGGCCCGGCTCGCCATTCCGCTTCTCGGCCTATCGTTTCCACGAGGACGATCCCGTCCCGTTCCAGGACGGGCTTCGATTGGTCTGGCGAAACGGAGAGGAGATCGACGGGCACACCTTTGGCGACCCCAGGCCGACCACGTTCACGTCGTATGTTTGGACATATGAATGGTAAAATTTACGTATGATCCACGACTTCTCCTGGCGCGGGTTTCCAGCCGGCGTCAAGGAGGGCGAAACCCAAGCCACAAGCCCTGAATTGGCGGAGGCGATCCCGCGCGAGCCCCGAGGCGCGCGGCGAGCGAACCGGCGATCACCAACGGCATGGCGAGCTCGGATCGGTGAGACGCGATCCCGGAGGCCCCGAACCCGGATCACGCGGCCGAGGGCCGACCTCGGTGAATCACCTCGACTTCCGGGCCGTCCTGGGGTTGGATTCCTCGAAAATGAGCTTGCCCGGTGAATTGGTCGCCGGTCCGCTCCAGGCGAGGATCTCGAGTCGCCGATCCCGGTCCAGGACCCATTCAAGCCCAGATGTCTCGATCGCGGTGGTCGAATCGATGAATGGCCCATTCCTCGAGCGGAGCTTGCGAGGGAAGGGGGCGGTGTCTTATTGTGAGGGTGCTCCGGAATGGTCAGGATTCACGTCTGGAACCGACCATCACCGCCCCGATTGAGGAAGCCGCTCGATGCGCGTTTTTGTTTCAGGTTCGATCGCTTATGACTACATCATGGTCTTCCCAGGGCGGTTTCGCGACCACATCCTGGCCGACAAAATGCACGTGCTGTCGGTGTCGTTCTTGGTCGACTCGCTAACGAGGCTGCGGGGAGGGACGGGAGCGAACATCTCGTTTAACCTGGGGCTCCTGGGCGAACGTCCAGTGCTGGTCGGCGCGGTCGGGGACGATTTCACCGAGTATCGCGCGTGGCTCGAATCGCGCGGGGTTGATTGCGGCGGCGTGAAGGTCGTCGCGGGCGATCACACGGCCTCGTGCTTCATCAACACCGACCTTCAGGACAACCAGATCACGGCGTTTTATCCCGGTGCCATGTCCCAGGCGGCCACCGTGTCGATCCAGGGCGCGGGGGCGACCCCGGCCGACCTGGTCTTGATCGCGCCCAACGACCCCGCCGCGATGAATCGGCACGTCGACGAATGCATCACCCACGGGATCCCTTACCTTTACGATCCCTCGATGCAGCTTCCCAGGCTTGACCCGGCGGATCTCGAACGCGGATGCAAGGGGGCACGGATCCTCGCCGGCAACGATTACGAATTTGGCATGATGGCGGAGAAGCTCGGCATCGACGAGGCCGATCTGCGCGGAATCGCCCCCGTCACCGTGATGACCCAGGGCGAGGCGGGAGCGCTGATCACCGCCGATGGCGTCGAGTACAAGATCCCCCCGGCCAGGGCCACTCAGGTCGTCGACCCCACGGGTGCCGGCGACGCCTTTCGGGCGGGCTTCGTCGTGGGCATGAAACGCGGCCTGCCCTGGCCCACCGTCGGCCGGATCGCCGCCCTCGCCGGCGTCCACGCCGTCGAAAACCGCGGACCACAGCAACACTCGTACACACTCGATCAATTCCGCGCTCGCTTCCAGGAAAACTTTGGCCCGATCGAATCATTCTGATCGGCGACCAGGCAGTCACCAGGAGCCGTCACCATGACACGCCGGGCTTGGCTCATCGTCCTCGCGGTGGTCTCGATCGGCATCGCCGTCGAGATCGCCGCGCGGACCCTGAGCCCCGCCAAGGGGGCGGTCATGATCCTCAACCACAACGATCAGCCCATGGAAGAGCTGACGCTCTCCTACGACGGCGCTCGGGTCGAGCTGGGCCATGTGCGGGCGGGGGGGTCGGTCCGCGCGTCGTTCACGGCCGGGCCGCTCGGTCCACTGGTGGTCGGATTTAACCAGGTCGGAAACCCCTTGAAGACGATCGAGATCAGCGATTTCGATCCCGCCCAGAATCGCCGTGATCGCCTTCTGCTGGTCTTGACCATCAAGAACGGCCAGATCGAGCGAATGATGGACGACGCGCCCGCGACAACGCCCTGGGAAAAGCTCTCGGATGCCGTCGAGGGCTATGTTCGCTTCCAGCCGCGGATGGCTCCCTGAACCGGGATCCCCCGGCGGCGTGCTGGGTTTGACGCGAATCAAGCGTCGGCGGACGAATGCTGGGGGACGGCCCCGAGCCTCGGCAAGACCAGGCTCGCGGCCAGGGCGGCGAGGACCACGGACGAGGCACCAACCGTCGCGAAGTAAGGCCATGCCAGGGGCGTGGCGAACTTGGCCACGGTCACGGCGGCGGCCCCGACCAGAACCCCGACGAGCGCGGCCCCCTGCCCGACCCGGTCCGCGAAGAGGCCGAGCAGAAACACTCCCAGCAAGATTCCCGAGACGAACGACGCGACCGTAAGCGCGCTCACCACGACGTTTTCATCGAGCCGGCGCGCCTGGGACGCGACAAACGCAAGGACGACACCCCAGGCCACGACCGCGCCACGCGACACGAACATGAGCCGGCGTTCGTCGGCCGCTGGGAACAGTGGTCGATAGAGATCGTTGACGATGGTCGCGGAGGCCGAATTGAGCGAGCCGGCCAATGTCCCCATCGCGGCCGAGAAGATCGCCGCCACCAACAGGCCCATCATCCCTCGGGGCAAGTAATGCACGATGAAATACGTGAAGACCTCGTCCGATCCGAGCGGAACCGCGGGGGGAAGGGCGCGATAAAAGACCCAGAGACTCGCGCCGATCAACAGAAACAAGGCGAACTGGGCGAGAACCACGAACCCACTCGCCACCAGAGCGAACGCCGCCTGGCCTTGCGAACGGGCCGCCAGATAGCGCTGAACCATCATTTGATCAACGCCATGAGTGGCCGTGTTGAGCACCATCCCCCCCAATACCCCAGCCCAAAACGTGAATGGGCGCGTGAGATCGAAACGAAAATCGAGGAGGTGGAGCTTTCCCCCCTGCCGGGCGGTCTCGATCAGCGTGGGCCAACCGCCGGGCAACTCGCGGGCCAGGATCAAGAGGGCAGCGCAGGCTCCCAGGATGTAGACACAAAACTGGATGACGTCGGTCCAGACAACGGCCTTCATCCCCCCCAGGAAGGTATAGACGACGGTAACCAGGGCGACGACGGCGATCGCCGCCATGCTGGACCATCCCGTCAAATGCTCGAGAACCGTGGCCGCGAGAAACAGTCGCAAGCCATCGCCCAACGATCGAGCGGCAAGAAAGAGAAGCGAGGCGAGGGTCCGAGTAGGTCCACCAAATCGTTCCTGGAGCAGTTGGTAGGCGGTAAGGATCGAGCCGCGAAAATAGGCGGGCAAGAGGAAGACCGCGACCAGGACTCGGCCAATGATGTAGCCAAACGCAAGCTGCAGATAGGTGAAATCACCCCGATACGCGACCCCCGGGACACTGAGGAACGTGGCGGTGCTGGTTTCGGTCGCGACGATCGAGATCATGACGGCCCAGGCGGGGACGTCGCTCTCACCCAGGAAATAACCCTTGAGCCCGCGGGAACGCGCGCCCAGGGACGCGCCCAGGATGC
Organism: Planctomycetota bacterium; assembly: GCA_021808995.1. Classification (GTDB taxonomy): domain Bacteria; phylum Planctomycetota; class Planctomycetia; order Isosphaerales; family Isosphaeraceae; genus JAKBAP01. The sequence continues at coordinate 17,380 of JAKBAP010000020.1, forward strand.
TCACGCCGGCAATGTAGACGACCACGACCACCAGGTCGATGCCATTCATTCGGTTCTCGAAGGGCTCATGGAAAGGAGATCTTGCCGAGGAGCTTGGGCGCGCGGGCACCCGTGATCGCGGGAAGCGGGGCTATCTGGCCACGAATGTTCATATCGGCGAGTAATGCAAAGGCCATGGCCTCTCGGGCGTCGGCCGGCACGCCTAATTCGTCGGAGACACGCAGGGGGACCGGGGCGATCGCGGCGGCGATGCGCTCGAGCAAGAACCCGTTCCGCACCCCGCCGCCAGCCGCGACGACCTCGCCCACCGGTGGGTCGAGCGACCCACACCAGGCGAGCCCGATCGCGACCGATCGAGCGACGAACTCAACCAGGGTCGCCATGAGGTCGGAATCAAAGCCGCCATGACGGGCGGCGGCCTGCTCCACGAAGGCGTCGCCGTACATCTCGAAACCCGTTGACTTGGGCGGTCGCCGGGCCAGGAACGCATCCTCGGCCAGGAGCGAATCCAGCAGCGATTGGTTGACCACGCCCCCCCTCGCGAACGCCCCTCCCAGATCGCAGTCGAGTCTACCATCGGAGAGCGGCCCGGCCAGTCGATCGAGGGGCGCGTTGGCCGGCCCCAGGTCGAAACCGCCGATGCAGCCTCGCGTGGCGTCCAGAATCGTCAGATTGGCGATGCCGCCCAGATTCAGGATCGCGCGCCGCGGCTCGCCCGGGGTCGAGGCGAACATGACCGCGTCGGCGATCGGCGACAAGGGCGCTCCCTCGCCGCCAGCGGCGATGTCCCGGGCCCGGAAGTCCGAGACCACGCAGCGCCCTGTCGCGACCGCGATCACATCCCCATCCCCCATCTGAAACGTCGCCCGTTTCGCCCCCGGCATCCCACTGTGATGATAGACCGTTTGACCGTGCGAACCGATATAATCAACCTCCCCCGGTTCAATCCCCACGTCCGCCAGGGTAGCCAGACACGCTCTCGCGAACGATTCGCCGACCAGGATGTTGAGCTCGGCAAGCGCCCGAATCCCCAACCCGGCCGCCTCGATCACCATCCTCCGCGCCTGGGGATCATGAGGATGCTCGCCATAGGCCACCAGCTCGATCCCAGGCCGATCACCAACGAATCGACAGACAGCCACGTCAATCGCGTCGGCACTCGTCCCCGAAATCAAACCCACCACGAGCCGGGACCTCTTCGCCCCCAAGGCGGCCAATTCCACGATCGGACTCGACATCAAGGCCTCGCCCTCACTCACGATCGGCCGACGAGCCGGTTCCGACCTCACACGGCGAAGGCGGACACTAGGGGCTCGACATGCCACCACGCGGTCACGTTATACTGCGAAAGAATTCGGAAAACCGCAACAATACCGCGAGCCACGACAAAATCATGGGCCAAGCGCCTCACACGCTCGCTCCCCAAACCCCAGGATGATCCATGATCAAGCTTGTCCTTCTCCGTCACGGCGAGAGCGTCTGGAACAAGGAAAACCTCTTCACCGGCTGGACCGACGTCGATCTCTCCGAGCAAGGTCGACTCGAAGCCCAGGAAGCCGGCCGACTGCTCAAGGACGAAGGCTTCACGTTCGACATCGCCTTTACCTCGGTCCTCAAACGCGCGATTCGAACCCTCTGGACCGTGCTCGACCAGCTCGATCTCATGTGGATCCCCGTCGAACATTCCTGGCGGCTCAATGAACGCCATTATGGCGCTCTTCAAGGGCTCGACAAGGCCCAAACGGCGGCCAAATATGGCGATGAGCAAGTCTTAATCTGGCGAAGGGCTTACGATACACCACCGCCGGCGCTCGAGCCGGGCGATCCCCGAGGGGCCGCCGGCGACCCCCGCTATCACGATCTTTCACCCTCCGAGATCCCCGCGACCGAGTGCCTGAAAGACACGGTCGCGCGGTTCCTGCCCCACTGGAAAGCGACGATCGCGCCGACGATTCAGTCGGGCAAGAAGGTGTTGATCACAGCCCATGGCAACAGCCTGCGGGCGCTCGTGAAGCATCTAGACGGCGTTTCGGACCAAGAGATCGTGGGGCTCAATATCCCGACGGGGATTCCGCTGGTCTACGAGCTCGATTCCACGCTCGCGCCGATCCGCCATTACTACCTGGGCGACCCCGAGGCCGCCGCCCGCGCGGCCCTCGCCGTGGCCAATCAGGGAAAAGCACGCTGAGGCACCCGGTAGGCCGCGCCGGCGAACCCGGGCTTCAAAAGAGCGTGTAGATAAACGGCGCGGCCGCCGTGCTCGACAGCAGAATGAGAGCGCCCAAAAGCAGCATCACGATCATGATCGGCAACAGCCACCATTTCTTGTTCTGGGCGAGAAACGCCCAGAATTCGCCGATCAAGCTTTCCTCCTGGGCGGCCGCGGCGGCTTTCTCGAATTCGCTCACGGGTTTGTCAGGCGTGGGCTCGCTCATGAAGAGGGTCCTCGGGGCCGACTAGAATTGCTTGAAATAACGCCTAAGATCGGTCGGCGCGGGCTTGGGCGTCCAATATGTCGGGGCCGTTCGGTCGAGCTTGCGATCGAGCGGGTCGCGGCCCATGACACGGAACAGGATTCCGATCGGCGTGAACAGTCCAAAAAAAACGACGAGGAGCACGACCTGCGAGACCGTCCAGCCGATCGGGAAGGCAAGCACCATCCAGCCAACGTAGATCGGCCGCATATAATCCGGTCGCGCGAGCCCCATCGGCCCCACCACCAGGGCGAGCACGGCCAGGGAGGCCGCCACGGCTGGTCGATGTCGACCAACCGCCTCCCAAACGGCCATGCCGCCAAACACAACGAGCCAGAGGCCGGCGAATTGGCGTAGGGTCTTGGTCGGCGGGTTGAACTGGATGTCGCTAAATCGCATCGAAATCTTGAACTCCCAGCGGTCAGTCGAGCTGAAACCGAGCCAGATGGGCATCGCGAGCGCCCACCCCGGCCAGCCGCTCCTCGGCGCTTTTCACGAGGATCACGTCCTCCACGACGAGGGCATCCATCTCGGTCGCCATGAAGCAGCGATAGGCGTCATCGGGCGTGCAAACGATCGGCTCACCCCGAACGTTAAAGCTGGTGTTGACCAGGACGGGACAGCCCGTCAAGCGTTCGAACGCCTCGAGTAACATGTGGAAAAGGGGATCGCGATCGGCGTCGACGGTCTGTAAGCGGGCACTCCAATCAACGTGGGTCACGGCGGGGATCTCGGATCGCACCACGTTGACCCGCCGCCGCAGGTCGGGGTCGTCGCGCATGACGGCGAGTGCTTGCTCGTCAATCGGGACCCGGCGACCCTCCGAGACGGGGGCGACAATGAGCATGTAAGGGCTCTCATGAGCGTCGGCGATGTCGAACCACTGGCCGGCCCGCTCACGAAGGACGGCGGGGGCGAAAGGCCGAAAGCTCTCGCGAAACTTGATCTTTACATTCATATCGGCTTGCATGGCCGGCGAACGGGGGTCGCCCAGGATGCTTCGCGCGCCCAAGGCGCGGGGACCAAATTCCATCCGCCCCTGGAACCAGCCGACGACGTTCCCCTCGGCCAGCAGAGCCGCCGCCCGCTCGACCAGATCGGTCGGCGATTCTTGGCGGGTGAATCTGGCCCCGAGCGCGGTCAAGCGCGCGGCCACGGCGGCCCCTGAAAACTCGGGCCCCAGCAAGCTCCCCCGCTGAGAGTCGCGGCCGAGCGGCCGCCGCGGGTTGTCGAGTAACTGATGCCAGACAAAAAGCGCGGCCCCAAGCGCCCCGCCGGCATCCCCAGCCGCCGGCTGGACCCAGATGTCGGTGAAATCACCCTCACGAAGCAGCCGGCCGTTAGCCACGCAATTGAGCGCGACACCGCCAGCCAACACGAGGTTTCGCTGCCCGGTTCGCCGGTGGACATGACGCCCAATCCGGAGCACGACCTCCTCGGCGACCGCCTGTATGCTGGCCGCCAGATCCATGTGGCGCTGCTCAAGATCGCTTTCCGCGCCCCGCGGCGGACCACCAAAAAGCGAGTGAAACCGCCGCCCGGTCATCGTCAGACCTTGGCAGTAGTTAAAAAAACCCATGTCCAGGCGAAAACTACCGTCGGGCTTGAGGTCGATCAGCTTTTCCAGGATCACGTCTCGATAAACCGGCCGACCATAGGGGGCGAGACCCATTAATTTGTATTCGCCGCTATTGACCTTGAAACCGCAATAGTATGTGAAGGCGGAATACAAGAGACCGAGAGAATGGGGAAACGACAGATGGTCGATCAAGCGAACGCGATTTCAGATCGG
>JAKBAP010000020.1:21655-22935 GCA_021808995.1 Planctomycetota bacterium
CGCCGACACCAAAAGTAGTAGTGCTCCACTCGCCGACACCGTCCAGCGTGAGAATCGCCGCCTCATCGAACGGACTCGGAAAAAACGCGCTGGCGGCATGGCTCTCATGATGGTCGGTGAAGACCAACCGCGCTCTCAGCCGGCCCCCCAGGGCCCTGGCGAGAGTCCGCCGCATGTGGAGCTTGTCCTTGAGCCAAAGCGGGATCGCCAGGCGAAAGCTGGGGAACCCGGCGGGAGCAAAGGCAAGATAGGTCTCAAGGAGGCGCTCGAACTTGGTGAGCGGCTTCTCATAGAAGGCGAGATAGTCCAGATCCTCGGCTCGCAGCCCGGCCGCGTCCAGGCACGAGGCGACCGCCTGGACGGGAAAGGCCGCGTCGTGCTTCTTCCGCGTGAACCGTTCTTCCTGAGCGGCGGCCACCACGCGGCCATCCACGACGAGAGCGGCGGCACTATCGTGGTAAAACGCGGAAACACCAAGAATCGCGGTCATGAAGTCGGCACCCAGAAGGCCCCGGCGGGCCAGTTCGAATCGCTCCCGAGGCACCATCATAACCCAGTCTCCACGACCCCGCCATGCTGGGTCGCCGCGGCTCGGGCCCGCGCCTCGCTGAACCACACTTGGCCCGGAGCGATCGATGTACTACACTCCCGGAATGGAGACCGATGGTCACACGCCCAACGTGAGGGCGTAGATGGATGTGATTCTCGAGGCGTGCAATCGCCGATCAAACCTGGCGAAGAACCAAGAGCCGCGCGACCGGTCGGAGCGAGACCACCCCCCGGCAGAGTTTCGATTCCAGGCGAGGAGCCATCGTGGGCATGAAAAGCACTATCGTGGACCCCGCGCCCCCAAGACTTGACGCGGGAATTCCGGAAGAGTCCTCCATGGGTCCAGCGAAGCACCTCACCCGAGTTGGTCGCCTTTCGACGTGGAAATGGGGGATCGCGGCATGTCTCTGCCTGACGATTTCCGGGGGGGTTCGGTACTATCGCGACCAACAATTCCAGGGCCTGGCCGAATTGGCGTCGGTCGCCCCGTTCGGGCTGAATGAACTTCCCAAGCAATTCGGTAGCTGGCGCGCGGTCGAGGGTACGGACAGCCAACTCGATCCCGAGATCGCCCGCATCGCCGGCTCGACCGATCACATTCTTAGATCGTACCTGGATGTGAAAAGCGGTCAGACCGTGTCGGTGATGGTCCTGTACGGTCCGTCCGACCAGGCCTTCGCCCATACGCCCGAGTTTTGCTATCCCTCCGCCGGCTTCCAAGCCGTCATGGA
>JAKBAP010000383.1 GCA_021808995.1 Planctomycetota bacterium
CCTCGGCGGGGATTGGCGGCCGGACGCTGGGGCCGCCGAGCTTGAGGCAAAGAGCGCCCGAGGTCATGAGCATGGCGTCGCGGACCTCCTCGGCGGAGAGCCTGCGCATCGGGAACCGCCAGAGCGAATGGTTGAGCGGGTCCTTGGCCAGGGCCTCGGGATTGGATCGTGACGATTGTCGGTAGGTGTTCGAGAGCATGATCAGCCGCTGGATAGGCTTGAGCCTCCATCCGCCGTCGGTCAGTTCGCCGGCGAGCCAGTCGAGCAGTTGGGGGTGGGTGGCGGGCTCGCCCAGGCCGCCGAAATCGCTCGACGAGGGGACGATGCCACGGCCGAAGTGATATTGCCAGAGTCGGTTGGCGAGCACGCGAGCCGAGCGAGGATTGCGCGGGTCGACCAGCCAGTCCACGAGCGCTGATCGCTTGCCTGGACCGACGGTGAATCTCGTCCCGCCGGGATCGAGCAACGAGGGAACCCCTGGCTCGACCTTCTCGCCGATCAGGTTGGGATTTCCCCGCGAGAGCACGTGGGTCTCGGCCTGGCCCCGTTCCCACGCGCACATCACCTGGATCGCGTGGCCGGAAGCATCCTTCGCCGTTTTTAGGTTTTTCCCGTTCGGGAGGGCCAGATCCTGGAAAAACGCGAGGAGCCGGTAATAATCGCGCTGTGGGATCGGGTCGACCTTGTGATCGTGGCAGCGGGCGCAGTTGACGGTCATGCCCAGGACGACCTGCGCGGTCGTCGCGACGATCGTGTCGAGCCCGTCATAACGCGCGAGCGGTCGATCGGCGGGCTCGTCGTCCCAGACCCCCAGGCGATAATAACCGGTGGCCGTCATGCACTCGGCCGACTCGGGATCGATCTCGTCGCCAGCGATCTGCTCGCGGAGAAACTGGTCATACGGCTTGTCGTGGTTGAACGCGTCGATGACATAGTCGCGATAGCGCCAGGCGAAAGGTTTCGCGCCGTCGCGTTCGTAACCGTTGGTCTCGGCGTATCCGACCAGGTCGAGCCAGTGCCGGGCCCATCGTTCGCCATGCTGGGGCGAGGCGAGTAGCCGATCGACCAGGCGCTCATAGGCATCGGGGCGACTGTCGGCGACAAAGTCCGCGACGGCCTCGGGAGTCGGCGGGAGCCCCGTGAGGTCAAAGGTCGCGCGCCGGATCAGAACCCCCCGTTCGGCGGGAGGGTTGGGGCGAAGCCCTTCCTGGGCGAGCTTGGCCTGAATAAAAGCGTCGATCGGGTTGGCGCTGGGGCCGACCGGCCGGGGGACGGTTGGCCGGGCGACGGGCCTGACCGACCAGTCGATCACGGTTTTCTTGAGGGCGCTTGGAGCGGGGACGGTTCCATGGGCGGATACCCCCGTCCCCGACCATGGAAGCTGTTCACTCACCCAGCGCCTGAGTACGTCCTGCTCACGAACGGGGAGCCTGCCATTCGGGGGCATCTCGATCTCGTCGTACCGGATCGCGCGGAGCAGAAGGCTCTCATCCGGCCTGGCAAGGACAACCGCGGGGCCCTGGTCGCCCCCCTTGAGAATCGCCTCTCGGCTGTCGAGTCGCAGCCCCCCCTTGATCTTGGCTCCCTCGCCATGGCACTTCAAACACCGGGCCTTCAGGATCGGGCGGACCTCGCGATCAAAGAAACTAGCCTGGTCGGTGGTAGGCTCGCTCGCTCGCGCCCACGGCACCACCGCCAACAGGACGATCGTCCATCCTCGCCAGGATCTTCGTCGCGCTCGCCGACCGCGCATGGGCAATCCTCCAGGCCTCTCCTGTAATCAGTCGGTCCCAGGAATAGTTCAACAACAATTAAACTCCCGGTCAAGGGTCGGGATTGGAGTCGCCACCCCGCCCGGCCCAGGACCAGACGGGACGTCCGCCCGGATCGCGCCCCGCGCGGGCGTGATCTCGCGAATCATCCCCTGGTCGCATGAGCTGGACGATTGTATGATCGTCGTTCGACGCCCCGTGATCATCGACCCCCGCGCGAGGACGCCCATGACCCTGGCGATCGAAACGCATCAATTAACGCGCTATTTCGACCAGTCGCGGGCCGTCGCCGGGATCGACCTGGCGGTCGCGAGCGGGACGTTCTATGGGTTTCTCGGCCCCAACGGCGCGGGCAAGTCGACCACGATCAAGATGCTCACCGGCCTGCTGGCCCCGACGAGTGGGTCGATGAGCGTGCTGGGGCGGAACATGCTCGATTCCCGTGAGGGGCTCGAGGCCAAGAAACGGATCGGCGTCATCCCCGAGGATCTGGCCCTCTTTGATAACCTGACAGCGCGGGAATACCTGACCTTCGTCGGGCGGATCCACTTGATGCCCCGCCAAACCATTCGCGACCGCATCGAGGAGCTCCTGTCCCTGCTCGCGCTCGAGGATGAGGCGAAAAAGCTCACCCTGGAATATTCGCATGGGATGAAGAAAAAGCTGGCGATGGCGGCCGCGCTCCTGCCGAATCCCGACCTGCTGTTCCTGGACGAGCCATTCGAAGGGGTCGACGCCGTCACCTCGCGGGTGATTCGCGACATCCTGGCCGGATTCGTGGCCCGAGGGTCGACCGTCTTTCTCACCTCGCACGTCCTGGAAATCGTCGAGCGCCTGTGCACCCACGTGGGGATCATCGTGAAGGGCGAATTGGTCGAGCAAGCGTCGCTGGATTCGATCCGCCGCGGAGGGACGCTCGAGGATCGGTTTCTCGAGAGAGCAGGCGCTGACACCGATGGCTCTCGCAAGCCAACCTGGCTCGAGGGGGCGACCCCATGAAATGGGCGCACCTACGGGCGTTTGTCTGGCTGCGCTGGCGGCTGCTGGCCAACCAATGGCGCAGATCGGGCATCCTGAACGGGGTCTTGATCGGCGTGTTGACCGTCGGCGTGCTCATGCTCGCCATCCCCCTCTTCGCGGGCGCGATTCTGATCGGCTGGGACGTGATTCCCGACGCCTCGCCCCGGCAACTCATGTTCGCCTGGGATGGGATGGTGGTGGCGTTTCTGGTGTTTTGGTGCGTCGGCCTCGTGACCGAGCTCCAGCGATCCGATCCCATGCTCCTGTCTCGGTTCCTTCACCTTCCCGTCTCCGTCAGGGAAGCCTATCTGATCAATTGTCTCAGCTCGTTCGTCCGCCTGAGCCTGATTCTGTTCCTGGCCACCGCCCTGGGATACGAGATCGCGCTCATCGGGGTCAAGGGCCCCGCCATGCTGCCAGGGCTCGCGCTCTTGGCGGCGTTCGTGCTCATGACGACATCGATCACCTATCAATTCCAAGGCTTCCTGGCCGCCCTCATGACCAACCCCCGTCGCCGACGTTCCATCATCGTCGCGGCGACCATCTCGATCGTCCTGCTCGCCCAATTACCGAACCTCATGAACGGCTTCCTACAGTCGAGAAAGTCTCCAGCCGACGACGTGAGAGCCAAGGTCGAGCGCGAGCTGGCCGAGCTCCAGAAAAACCCGCCCAGGAACCGCGAGGAATTCCCGGAATTCTTCCGTCGCCAGCAAGAGGTGATCAACCAAGGCCAGATCGCCATCTTCCAGGCCGAGCACGGGCGAATGGATCGGATCGAGCGGACGATTCTGATCGCGAACATGATCTTGCCGATCGGCTGGCTCCCGTATGGGGCGATGGCCGCGGCCGAGGGGAAATTCCTCTCCTGGATCTTGCCCCTCGCGGGCATGTCGCTCCTGGCCGCGGCCAGCCTGGCGCGCGGCTATCGCAAGACGATCGAGCAATTCCAGGGGCGAGCGCGCTCACGCCCGATCACCGCCGTCGAGCCGGCCGCGGAGCCGATCAAGGCCAAGAGGTCCCCGGGTTCCGGCATCCTGCTCGTCGAGCGGAGTCTGCCGGCCTGCGGCGAGACGGTCTCGGCGATCGCGACGGCGGGCCTGCGTTCGCTGATCCGCTCGCCGGAAGCCAGGATGTCGCTCCTGGGGCCCGTCTTCATGATCATTGTTTTCGGCTCGATGATGCTGCGTGGCGGCAAGGTTCCCGAACTCTTGCGCCCACTCGCCGTCGTGAGCACGCTCACGTTCATGATGCTCAGCGCCCTTCAGATGATGGGTAACCAGTTTGGCCTCGATCGCGACGGATTTCGCCTCTATGTCCTTTCGCCCGCCCGCAGGCGCGACATCCTGCTGGGCAAGAACCTGGTCCATGCCCCCCTGGCCCTCGCGGCGATCGTCGTCGTCCTCGCGTTTTTTCAGCTTTTCCTCCCCCTCGCGTGGGACCAGTTCCTGGCCATGATCCCACTCGGGATCTCGATGTTTCTCGTCTTTTGCCTGTTCATGAACCTGTTCTCGATCCTCACCCCGCTCAGGGTCGAGCTCGGTTCCATGAAGCCCTCGAATCTCAAGGTCGGGGTCGCCTTCGCTCAATTCGGCCTGTACATCGTCGTGATGGTCGTGGTCGTGGGGCTCTCGCTCGTGCCCTTCGTGCTCGAGTTTGGGCTCAAGGTGACAGGAGGAACCTGGGGCCTCCCCATCGCCCTCCTCGCGTCGATCGTCGAGTGCGCCCTCATCGCCGTGGTCTTTCGCTTCGCCCTGGAATGGGAGGGCGCGATGCTGCAAGACCGCGAACAACGCATCCTCGAGATCGTGACCAACCGCGGATCCTAATCCCGGATTCGCGATCACTTGCCCGAGCAAGGCCCACTCGTCTAGATTGAGTTTTGTCGATTTCACTTCGAACAGCGGATCGAGCCGGAGGGAGGGCGGGATGTCGCGCGTTTTCAGGTTTCCGCGTTGGCCGCTCCCGTTCGTGACGGCCATTGCCCTTGGTATGTCGGTGTTTGCCCTTCGGTCTCCCGGCCAGGACAGGCCCGAGAGCAAGCCTCGAACCCGTCCCGAGGGAAAAGCCCCGCTCGACGACCCACGATGGAAGGCCCTGGCCAGGTCACGAATCGAAACCTGCCAGAGGATCGTCGACCAGCTCGTGTCGCGAGCCGAAGCCATGAACGATCTCGCCTCGATCCCGGA